>NZ_JBNDHX010000035.1:0-31316 GCF_056755275.1 Leifsonia sp. HAY1-4F | reverse complement strand
GGATGTGCGCGGCGCGCGTGGATGTGCGCGGCGCGCGTGGATGTGCGCGGCGCGCGTGGATGTGCGCGGCGCGCGTGCGAGGCGCGCGCGGAAAGCGCGCGCGAGGCGCGTGCGGAAAGCGCGTGCGAGGCGGGCGCGGGGAACGCGCCCGGCTACTCCGAGACGCGGTCGAGCTCGAGCATCTGGGCACGGGTCAGGCGGACGCCCGCCGCGGCCATGAGCGCGCCGACCTGGTCCGGGCGGCTCGCGCTCGCGACCGGGGCGACGACCGTGCGCTTGGCGAGCAGCCAGGCGAGCGCGATGGTCGCCGGTGCGACGCGGTGCTCGGCCGCGATGCGGTCGAGGGCCGCGAGGACGCGCTGGCCGCGCCGGTTCACGTAGGCCGATGCGCGCACGCTGCGGGCGCCCGCCGTCAGGTCGCCCTTCGACCGGTACTTGCCGGTCAGGAAGCCGTTGGCCAGGGCGTAGTACGGCATCACCCCGAGGCCCTGCGCGGCCGCGACGATGCGCGGAGCGCTCTCGAACTCGGTCCGGTGCATCAGGTTGTACTGGGTCTGGATGGCGACGAACTTGGGCAGACCCGAGGAGGCCAGGATGCGCGCCTCGATCAGGCGGTCCGCGGAGAAGTTGGAGGCGCCCAGGTAGCGCACCTTCCCGCTCTCGATCAGCCATTCGGCCGTCGCCAGGCTGTCCTCGAGGGGCGTCTCGGGGTCGTCGTCGTGGAAGTACAGCAGGTCGATGTGATCGGTCTGCAGACGCTCGAGCGACGCCTCCACGGCACGCACGATGCTGACCGCTCCGAGACCGCGGTTCTCGTGGTGGCGCCCCACCTTGGTGGACACGGTGACACGGTCGCGGTTGCCGCGCTCGTGCATCCACTTACCGATCAGGAGTTCGCTGCGGCCGCCGACATAGCTGTCGGCGGTGTCGATGAAGTCGCCGCCCAGCTCCGCGAACCGGTCGAGGATGGCCAGGGAGGTCTCGCCGTCGGCGGTCCAGCCGAAGACGCTCGCGCCGAG
The DNA here is from genome assembly GCF_056755275.1 of Leifsonia sp. HAY1-4F. Lineage (NCBI taxonomy): Bacteria > Bacillati > Actinomycetota > Actinomycetes > Micrococcales > Microbacteriaceae > Leifsonia > Leifsonia sp. HAY1-4F. The sequence goes on along the minus strand of NZ_JBNDHX010000035.1, from coordinate 30,297 downwards.
AGACAGCGGGTAGACGGTGAGGTCGCTCTCGCCGATGCGGCGCGGGGCGATGATCGACAGCGGTCCGGTGCTCTCGATCGCGGGGTCGATGTCCACGACGCCGGTCGGAGGCTGGGCCGAGCCGGCACGCGAGGCGTCACGGTGCGAGACCTCGGGCCGCGGCGGCCGCGACGCGTCGGGCTGCTGCGACGCGCCAGGCCATGACGGCTGCGACGCGCCATCCTGCGATGGCTGCGACACCTCGTCCCGCGACACGTCGGGCCGCGCGGAACGGTCCTCGGACCCGCCGGCGCCGGTCACATCGCCGGCGGCGGATGCTGCACGCTCGGCCGCCCGCGCGGCGCGCGCGTCGGCCGCGCGGAGACCGACGGTCTCGAGCAGGCGCAGAGGAAGCAACTGTGGCATCTCGCCCCCCTCCCCGCGACACGACCTCGACGATCTCGACGCACTCCGTAACAACCAGTTCTCACCGGGAACCCGCTGTACTCGAATCGATTCGAGAACGCCGGATTCCCAGGTAACACTTGAAGATTACGTCACGCCACCGACACCACCCGGACGAAACGGGTGAACCGCAGAGGAAAGGTTGGTCACAGTTTCATCACGAACGGCGGAGCACCGCCCGGGCGTGCGCCAGCACCGGTCCGTCGACCATCCGGCCCTCGTACCGGAAGACTCCCCCGCCCGCCTCCTCGGCCGCCGCGAGGAGCGCCCGGGCGGCCTCCACCTCGGAGGAATCCGGCCGATAGGCGGCACGGATCGTCTCCGCCTGTCCGGGATGGATGCACGCGGTCGCCGCGAATCCCACGGCGGCCGCATCCTCCGCTTCGGCCGCCAGCCCCTCCAGGTCCGCGATGTCGAGGTGCACCGTGTCGATGGCAGCGACGCCGGCCGCTCCCGCGGCGATCAGCACGACCGATCGGGCATACCGCGCGACCCCTCGGTAGCCGCCATCGGCGTGACGGCTGGAGGTCCCGCCGAGGGAGGCGACGAGGTCCTCCGCTCCCCACATCAGTGCCATCACGCCGGGGGCCCGAGCCAGCTCGGACGCGGCGAGCACGCCGGCGGCCGTCTCGCACAGCGCGATGACGTCGTAGGCATGCAGTTCAGCGAGGTCGGCCACCCGCTCGGCTTTCGGCAGCATCACAGTGCGGTACGGCGTCGCGGCGAGCGCCGACAGATCCACCTCGTGGTCGGTGCTGCTCGCCGGGTTGACGCGGACGATCACGCGCTCGGGATCGAGGTCGGAAGCCACGAGCGCTTCGCGGGCGAGAGGGCGACGCGAGGGATCGACGGCGTCCTCGAGGTCGAGGATGACCGCATCCGCCCGCTCCAGCGCCTTCGCGAACCGTTCCGGCCGGTCCGCCGGGCAGAACAGCAGCGCCGGCCCCCAGGGGAAGTCGGCTCCCTCCGTCCGCGAGGTCACAGGAGGCCGTCCGGCCCGATGTCCCCGGGGTCCAGCTCATCCGCGTCGAGGGCCCCGCGGCCGCCGAAGCCGAGAGCGGACCCGGCTTCGGACCCGGCCGCGGAGGACCTGTCCACACCGTCGACCCCGTCGATCCCGATGCCCGGCGTGCGCGCACCGGGGTCCGACGGGACCGGCGATGCGTCCTTGCACCACACCATCACCTGCCGGGTGGCCGTCGCGACGACGACTCCGTCCTGATTGCGGCCGGTGTGCTCCAGAGTCACGATGCCCTGGCCGGGACGGGAGGCGGACAGCCGCTTCGCGAGCACCACGGTCTCGGAGTACAGCGTGTCGCCGTGGTGCAGCGGATGCGGGAACGCCACCTCGCTGAAGCCCAGGTTCGCGACGATCGTGCCCTGCGTCAGCTGCGCGACGGACGCCCCGACGACGGTCGCGAGGGTGAACATGGAGTTGACCAGCCGCTCGCCGAACGGCTGCCGCGCCGACCAGGCGGCGTCGAGGTGCAGCGCCTGCGTGTTCATCGTCAGCGCCGTGAAGAAGACGTTGTCCGCTTCCGTCACGGTGCGCCCGGGCCGGTGGAGGTAGCGGGTCTCCGGCTCGAACTCCTCGTAGTACAGACCGCGCTGTTCGATCTCTTTCATGTGTCCAGCTCCACTCTCAGTCCAGCTCCACTCTCAGTCCAGCTCGACTCGGAGGGGGGCGCCGGTCGCGGCGACCACCTCATCCACGGTCACGCCCGGCGCGACCTCGCGCAGGACCAGCCCGTCGTCCGTCACATCGATCACGGCGAGGTCCGTGATGATGCGGTCGACACATCCCGTGCCCGTCAGCGGGAGGGTGCACTCGCGAAGGATCTTGGGGCGGCCCTCCCTGTCCACATGCTCCATCATGACGATGAGCCGCTTCGCGCCGAAGACGAGGTCCATCGCGCCGCCCATGCCCTTGACCATCTTGCCGGGGATCATCCAGTTGGCGAGGTCGCCGCCCGCGGACACCTCCATCGCGCCGAGCACGGCCAGGTCGACGTGTCCGCCACGCACCATCCCGAATGACAGCGCGGAGTCGAAGAAGGCGGCGCCGCGGTTGATGGTGACCGTCTCCTTGCCCGCGTTGATGAGGTCGGGGTCGACCGCGTCGTCCGTGGGATAGGGGCCGACGCCGAGGATGCCGTTCTCGGAGTGCAGGATGACCTCGACGCCGTCGGGGACGTAGTTCGGGATCAGCGTGGGCATCCCGATCCCGAGGTTGACGTACTGGCCGTTCTCGAGCTCGCGCGCCACGCGGGCGGCGAGCTCGGTCCGTGTGAGGCTCATCGTGCGCTCCCTTCCGTGCCGGCCGCTTCCGCCACCGTCCGCCGCTCGATCCGCTTCTCGACGTCCGGCGTGTGCACCACGCGCTGGACGAAGATCCCCGGGCAGTGGATGGACCCTGCATCGAGCTCGCCCGGCTCCACCAGCTCCTCGACCTCTGCGATCGTGATCCGGCCCGCCATCGCGGCGAGCGGGTTGAAGTTCATGGCCGCAGCGTGGAAGACCAGGTTGCCGTGCCGGTCCCCCTTCGCCGCGTGCACGAGCGCGAAGTCCGGACGGAGGGACCGCTCGAGCACATAAGCGGCGTCGTCGAACGTCCGCACCTCCTTGGGCTCGCTCGCCACCGCGACGGACCCGTCGGCGGCATACCGGCGCGGCAGTCCGCCGCTCGCGATCTGCGTGCCGACGCCCGCCGGCGTGTAGAAGGCCGGGATCCCCGCGCCGCCCGCCCGCAGCTTCTCGGCGAGGGTGCCCTGCGGGGTCAGCTCCACCTCCAGCTCTCCGGAGAGGAACTGGCGGGCGAACTCCTTGTTCTCACCGACGTACGAGCTGATCATCTTGCGGATGCGGCGCTGGGCGAGCAGGAGGCCGAGACCCCAGTCGTCCACGCCGCAGTTGTTGCTGACCACCTCGAGGTCGGTCGTGCCCGCGTCCAGCAGCGCTTGGATGAGCGCGCTCGGGATGCCGCAGAGCCCGAAGCCCCCGACGGCGAGCGTGCTGCCGTCCGGGATGTCGGCGACCGCCTCCCGGGCGCTCCCCACTGTCTTGTCGATCATCCGTCCTCCTCGTCGAGTACAGCCCCAAGCCAACAGTTCGTGAGTTGTTCCGGCCCTTTCAGGCTAGGCCGAGAATCCGAGAGCGCGCGAGATGATCATGAGTTGCACCTCGCTTGTGCCTTCGCCGATCTCCAGGATCTTGGAGTCGCGGTAGTGGCGCGCGACCGGGTTCTCGTTGAGGAAGCCGTAGCCGCCGAAGATCTGCGTGGCGTCGCGCGCGTTGTCCATTGCGGCCTCGCTGGCGGTCAGCTTGGCCATCGACGCCTCCAGCTTGAACGGCTTGCCCGCCATCAGCTTGAAGCAGGCGTCGTAGTAGGCGAGCCGGGCGGCGTGCACCCGCGCCTGCATCCGCGCGATCTTGAAGGCGATGTACTGGTTGGAGCCGATCGCCCGGCCGAACACGTTCCGGCTCTGCGCGTAGCGGATGGCCTCCTCGAGGCAGCCCTGCGCAGCGCCCGTGCAGAGCGCGGCGAAGGCGACGCGGCCCTCATCCAGCGTGATGAGGAAGTTGGCGTACCCACGCCCGCGCTCCCCCAGCAGATTCTCCTCCGGAACGTGCACGTCGGTGAGCGTCAGCGGGTGCGTGTCGGAGGTGTGCCAGCCGACCTTGTCGTACACCGGCTCGGCCACGAAGCCCGGGGTGCCGCTCGGGACGATGATCGCCGACAGCTCCTTCTTCACGGAGCCGTCCTGGCGGCGGGACTCGCCGGTCACCGCGGTGATCGTGACGAGACGCGTGATCTCCGAGCCGGAGTTCGTGATGAACTGCTTCGTCCCGTTGATCACCCACTCGCCGTCGCGCAGTTCGGCGGTGGTCTTGGTCCCGGACGCATCCGAGCCTGCCTCGGCCTCCGTCAGTCCGAACCCGGCGAGCGCCTCGCCGCGCGCCAGCATCGGCAGCCACTCCTGCTTCTGGGCCTCGGTGCCGTTGCGGAAGATCGGCATGGCGCCGAGGCCCACTCCGGCCTCCAAGGTGACGCCGATGGACTGGTCCACCCGGCCGAGCTGCTCCACGGCGAGGCAGAGCGAGAGGTAGTCCTTTCCCTGGCCGCCGTACTCGACCGGGAACGGCAGGCCGAACAGGCCCATGCGTCCCATCTCGGCGATGATGTCGTACGGGAGGCTGCGCTTGGTGTCGTACTCGTAGGCCGCGGGCGCGACGACGGTGTCGGCGAAGTCGCGCACCGTGTCACGCAGGCGCCGCTGCTCGTCGGTGAGCTGGAAGCCCGCGACGTCGGTGTCGGCGGCGCCGTCCGCGGGGTGGCCGGCGGGGTTTCCGGTGGGGTGGGTCATCTGCATGGTCATGCGGGTCCTGTCTCTCGTGGTGACTATCGCTGTGCGGCGGCCGGTCGTGTCGGCGCCGCGTCCGCCTCCTCGGGCGGCACATCGGAAGGGGATGGAGCGGATGCGGTGGGCGCGCTGGGGGCGGTGGATGCGGTGGGCGCGCTGGGCGCGGTGGGCGCGGCCGGCTCGGCCTCGGCTTCGTCCGCATCCACCCGGGCCAGCACCTGATCGAGCCGGACGAGGTCGCCCGGCGCGACGCGCACGGTCACGGTTCCCGCGACCGGAGCGACCAGGCGGTGCTCCATCTTCATGGCCTCGACGACCACGACGGTCTCCCCCTGCTCCACCCGTGCCCCGGTCTCGACCGGCACCGCGACGACGGTGCCCGGCATGGGCGAGCGGAGTTCGGGATGCGCGACGGACGATCCCCGCTCCATCGCCCCCAGCCGCTCGGCCAGGCGGGTCGCGCGGTCGCGCAGGCGCAACGGCCGGGACCGCCCCTCACGGCCGAGCCAGACGGTGTCGCCGTCGCGCGCGGCGTCGAAGCGGAGGACCTGGCCGTCGAGCTCGAGCAGCAGGAGGACGGGCTCGCCGGCGGCGACCGGTTCCTGCACGCGCAGGGCAGCGCGGCGCCAGCCGGCGGGGGCGGCATCCGGGCCGGAAGCGCGCATGGCAGTGTCAGAGGCATCCGGGCCGGCATCGATGGCATCGCCTGCATTCCCAGCGGCATCGCCGACGCGCACGAATCCGCCCTCGGCCGTGCCGCTGACGGCCACCGTGACGCCATCCACGTCGTAGCGCACCGGTCGCGCCTGCACGAGCCGCCACCCCGTCGGGGCTCCCCACACGCTGCCGACGGCCGGCGGAGTGCGCCGGCGGTCGGCGTGCGCGAACAGCGCGGCAGCGATCGTCTCCTCCTCCGTGACCGGCGCCGGTTCGAGCTCGGAGAAACGGCGGTCGATCAGGGTCGTGTCCATCCGGCCGGCACGGACATCCTCGTCGTCCAGCAACTCCCGCAACCAGGCGACATTGGACACCGTCCCGAGGATGCTCGTCGCGGCGAGCGCGCCGCGCAGCCGCGCCAGGGCCTGCGGCCGGTCCTCCCCCCAGGCGATGACCTTCGCCAGCATCGGGTCGTAGTCCGTGACGATCCGCGACCCCGCGACGAGGCCGCTGTCGACGCGCACGCCCTCGCCGACCGGCTCCCGCAACGCCAGCACGTGGCCGGCGGCCGGGAGGAACCCGCGCTCGGGGTCCTCCGCGTACACGCGCGCCTCGATGGCGTGTCCCTGCAAACCCAGGTCCGCCTGTCCGAAGGCGAGCGGCGAGCCGGCGGCGATGCGCAGTTGCTGCTCCACGAGGTCCAGTCCGCGCACGCCCCGCACGGTGCTGACCAGCTCGGTGACGGGATGCTCGACCTGCAGGCGCGTGTTCATCTCCATGAAGAAGAACTCGTCCGGGGCCTCCGCAGAGACGAGGAACTCGACGGTACCGGCTCCGACGTAGTCGACGCTGGCGGCGACCCGGCACGCGGCCTCGCCGATCCGCTGCCGCGTCGCGGCGTCGAGCAGTGGAGACGGAGCCTCCTCGATGACCTTCTGGTGGCGTCGCTGCAGCGAGCACTCGCGCTCACCGAGGTGGACGATCCCGCCGTGACGGTCGGCGAGCACCTGCACCTCGATGTGCCGCGGGGAGGCGACCAGTCGCTCCAAGAACAGCGTGTCGTCGCCGAACGCGGCGGCCGCCACGCGCCGGGCGGCCCGCAGGGCCTCCGGCAGCTCGGCAGCGGCGCGCACGGCCTGCATCCCCTTGCCCCCGCCGCCCGCCGACGGCTTGACGAGAACCGGGTAGCCGATCCGCTCGGCCGCCGCGATCAGCTCGGCGTCGCCGAGGCCCGGCTCGGCCATCCCCGGGATGGTCGACACGCCGTACTCGGCGACGGCGTGCTTCGCGGTGATCTTGTCGCCCATCACCTCCAGCGCATGGACGCCCGGGCCGACGAACACGATGCCCGCGCGCTCGCAGGCGACGGCGAGCGCGGGGTTCTCGGAGAGGAACCCGTACCCGGGATGGACGGCCTCAGCGCCGGTGCGGCGCGCAGCATCCACGATCGCCTCCACGTTCAGGTAGCTCTCGCGGGCGGGGGCGGGGCCGAGGCGCACGGCGAGATCCGCGAGGGCGACATGCGGCGCATTCCGATCGGCGTCGCTGTAGACCGCGACGGAGCGGATGCCGAGGCGCTTCAGGGTGCGGAGGACGCGGCAGGCGATCTCGCCGCGGTTCGCGACCAGCACGGTGTGGAAGAGGGCGGGAACGGGAGAGGATGCAGAGGTCATGGCGGTCACATCCGGAAGAGCCCGAAGGCGGTGTCGGGAAGCGGCGAGCGGGCGACGACATCCAGGGCCAGGCCCAGCACGGTCCGGGTCTCGGCGGGGTCGATGACGCCGTCGTCCCAGAGCCGCGCGGTCGAGTAGTACGGATTGCCCTGCTCCTCGTACTGCTCGGCGATGGGAGCGCGGAAGGCGGCCTCGTCATCGGCCGACAACTCCTCGCCCCGCGCCTCCAGCTGGTCGCGCTTGACGGTGGCGAGCACGCTCGACGCCTGCTGGCCGCCCATCACCGAGATCCGCGCGGCGGGCCACATCCACAGGAAGCGCGGCGAGTAGGCGCGCCCGCACATGGAGTAGTTGCCCGCCCCGAAGGAGCCGCCGATCACGACGGTCAGCTTGGGCACACGGGCTGTTGCGACCGCGGTCACCATCTTCGCGCCGTTCTTCGCGATGCCGCCCGCCTCGTAGTCGCGGCCGACCATGAAGCCGGAGATGTTCTGCAGGAACAGAAGGGGGATGCCGCGCTGATCGCACAGCTCGATGAAATGCGCGCCCTTGAGCGCCGACTCGCTGAACAGCACACCGTTGTTGGCGACGATCCCGACGGGATGCCCGTGGATGCGCGCGAAGCCGGTGACGAGCGTCGTCCCGTATTCGGGCTTGAACTCCTCGAATCCGCTGCCGTCGACGATCCGCGCGATGACCTCGTGCACGTCGTACGGCGCCTGAACGTCGACCGGGACCACGCCGTACAGCTCGGCCGGGTCGGCCGCCGGGTCAACGGCCGGGCCGACGGGCCAGGCCGTCGCGAGCGGCGGCGGGAGGGTCGCGACGATGTCGCGCACGATCGCGAGCGCGTGCTCGTCGTCCTCGGCCAGGTGGTCGACGACCCCGGAGGTCCGGGCGTGGAGGTCGCCGCCGCCCAGCTCCTCAGCGGTCACCACCTCGCCGATGGCGGCTTTCACCAGCGGAGGGCCGCCGAGGAAGATCGTGCCCTGATTGCGCACGATCACCGTCTCGTCGCTCATCGCCGGAACGTAGGCGCCTCCCGCCGTGCACGATCCGAGGACCGCGGCGATCTGCGGGATCTTCGCCGCCGAGAGCCGCGCCTGGTTGTAGAAGATGCGGCCGAAGTGGTCGCGGTCCGGGAACACCTCGTCCTGCATGGGCAGGAACGCTCCGCCGGAATCCACCAGGTAGATGCATGGCAGCCGGTTCTCCAGGGCCACCTCCTGAGCCCGGAGGTGCTTCTTCACGGTCATCGGGTAGTACGTGCCGCCCTTGACCGTCGCGTCGTTGCAGACGATCATCACGTGACGTCCGGCGACCAGCCCGATCCCGGCGATCACGCCCGCCGCCGGGCTCTCGTCGTCGTACATTCCGGTGGCGGCGAGAGGCGCCAGCTCGAGGAACGGACTGCCCTCGTCGAGCAGCGCGTCGATGCGGTCCCGCGGGAGGAGCTTGCCGCGCGCGACGTGCCGCTCGCGCGCCCGCTCGGGGCCGCCGGCCGCTGCGGTGGCGAGACGCCGCCGGAGGTCGGCCACCAGCTCGCGCTGGGCCGCGTCGTTCTGCTCGAACCGGGTGTCCGTGGCGGACGCCTCACTGGTCAGGATCGGCATGCTGCTCCGTGTGTGTCGTCGTCGACAATCGGTTAGTGGTCACTAACTCGATTTTAGGTTAGTGTTCATTAACCGAAAAGTCCAGCACCGCCGCCGAACGGCGCCGACCCCATCGAGGACGATGACCCAGCTCGACCCCGCGACTCCCCTGGAGCGACCGACGCAGCGCTCCCTGGCCAAGGCCGACCGCCGCGCGGCGCTGCTCGAAGCAGCCGCTGGCCTCTTCGCCGAACGCGGCTTCAACGGCGTCTCGATCGAAGACCTGGGCACCGCCGTGGGCGTCAGCGGTCCGGCGGTCTACCGGCACTTCTCCTCCAAGCAGGCCGTGCTCGAGGCGCTCCTCGTCGGCGTCAGCGAGCGACTCCTCGCCGGTGGCCAGGCGGTCGAGGACGCCGGAGCGGATGCGGCCGCCGCCCTCCGCTCGCTCATCGGCTTCCACGTCGATTTCGCCCTCACCGAGCCGGACACCATCCGCGTCCAGGATCGCGACCTCGACGCCCTCACGGACTCGGCCCGCCGCCAGGTGCGCCGGCTCCAGCGGCGGTACATCGAAGTGTGGATGCGCGTCCTCGCCGGTCTGCATCCCGCCCTCGCCGAGGACGAGCTGCGCGTGCGCGTGCAGGGTACGTTCGGCCTCCTGAACTCGACCCCGCACACCGCGCGCGTCGGCTCTGCGCACGTCGCCTCCGAGGCGGTCCGGCCGGTGCTCGAGCGGATGGCCTGGGCGGCGCTGACGTCTCCCTGAGGTCGCCCGGACCGGCGGGCTGGGTGGCCGGGCTGCTGTCCGCGTTTCGTGGCACCGTGGATCGAAGGAGATCGGGTGCCGAATCTCCTTCGATTGGCAGTAGTGAAGGAGATTCGAACGGCATCCGTTCGAACCTCCTTCGCTGGCAGCGCATCGACGCGCAGGCCAGGACCGCAGGCGAATGCGGGTCTGCGGAACGTCTGCGGCGGGGCGAGCAGCCGCAGACGTTACGAACGGCAGCAGACACGTTACGAACGGCAGCAGACACGGTACGAGCCCGGCCACCGCGGGCGCCGCCATCCGCGCTAGCCCGGCCACCGCGGGCGCCGCCATCCGCGCGAGCCCGGGGCCGATCCGAGTGCGTCACCGGGATGCACTACAGTCCCAAGAAACGGCGGAAACGGCCCGACGAAGGAGCGACGTGGGCGACGACACCCCCCGGCTGAGACGGCACCATCGGGTTCTCCGGGTCGTCGGCGGCGTCCTCGCCGTGCTGCTCATCCTCGTGGTGGTCGCCGGCGGCGTGGGCGTCTGGACGGTCACGCGCTCGTTCCCGCAGACCGCGGGCAGCGTGGATGTGCCGGGCCTTCAGCATCCGGTCACCGTGTACCGCGATGACGCCGGGGTGCCGCAGCTGGTCGCCTCCACCGCGGACGACCTGTTCCGCGCGCAGGGCTTCGTGCATGCGCAGGACCGGTTCTGGGAGATGGACTTCCGGCGGCATGTCACGGCGGGCCGCCTGTCGGAGATGTTCGGCGCGAGCCAGGTGCCGACCGACACGTTCATCCGCACCCTCGGCTGGCGGCGCGTCGCCGAACAGGAGGTGAAGCTCCTCGATCCGACGTCGCGGCGGTACTACCAGGACTACGCGGATGGCGTGAACGCCTACCTGAAGCAGCGGTCGGGCGCTGCGCTGTCGCTCGAGTACGCGGTGCTCGGGCTTCAGAATCCGTCCTACACGCCGGAGCCGTGGACACCCGCCGACTCGGTCGCCTGGCTGAAGGCCATGGCCTGGGATCTCCGCTCCAACCTGGAGGACGAGATCGACCGGGCGCTGCTCGCCACCAAGCTGAAGCCGCAGCAGGTCTCGGAGCTCCACCCGGGCTACCCCTACCAGGGTCACCCGACGATCACCGACCAGGGCGGAGGCGACCCGCGCGCGGTGACGCCGGACGTCGCTCCCGGAGCGGTCGCCCCAGGGTCGAGCGCCGCCGGCGATGCGAGCGCGGCAGCCCAGCCGGGCACGACAGCCCAGCCGGGCGCCGCCGCCCAGCCGGACGCGGCAGCCCAACCGAGCGCGGCAGCCCAGCCGGGCGCATACGGGAGCCAGCTGCAGCAGGTCGCCGCCAGCGTCGAGGCACTCCCCCAGCTCATGGGCCCGGCCGGCGACGACATCGGCTCGAACTCCTGGGTGGTGGCCGGCAGCCGCACCGCGAGCGGCAAACCGCTGCTCGCCAACGACCCGCACCTCGGCGCGGCGCTGCCGTCGGTCTGGTACCAGATGGGATTGCACTGCGCGACGGTTGGGCCGGCGTGCCCGTTCGACGTGGCCGGTTTCAGCTTCTCCGGGTTCCCGGGGATCATCATCGGCCACAACGACCGCATCTCCTGGGGCTTCACCAACCTCGGCCCCGACGTCGCCGACCTGTTCGTCGAGAAGGTCAGCGGCGACACCTACGAGTACGACGGCAAGCAGGTCCCGCTCCAGAAGCGCACCGAGCGCATCCACGTCGCCGGCGGCCGCGACGTCACCATCACCGTGCGGTCGACCCTGCACGGGCCGATCGTCACCGACATTGGCGACGCCTACGCCGTGATCGCCAAGGATCAGGCCGGCAAGCTCGGCATCCCGGCGCAGGAGTTCCAGATCTCGCTCGCCTGGACCGCCCTCACCCCGGGCACGACCGCGAACGCGATCTTCGCCTTCGACACCGCACGCGACTGGGCGAGCTTCCGCGAGGCCGCCCGCCAGTTCCAGGTGCCGTCGCAGAACCTCGTCTACGCCGACGTGGATGGGCACATCGGCTATCAGGCGCCGGGCCTCATTCCGATGCGGGCGGGCGGCGACGGCACGGCTCCGGTGCCGGGATGGAGCAGCCGCTACGCCTGGACGGGCACCATCCCGTTCGACCAGCTGCCGTCCGTGCTCGATCCGCCCTCCGGCTACATCGTGACCGCGAACAACGCGGCGGTCGGTCCCGGCTTCCCGGCGCTGATCACCGCTGATTGGGACCACGGGTACCGCGCGAACCAGCTGGAGCTGCGGCTATCGCGGCTGTTCCACGAGGGCCGGAAGGTCACGGCGGCCGACATGTCGGCGATCCAGGCGGACACGTACGACGCGAACGCCGCGAACCTCGTCCCGGTCCTGCGCGCCGTCGCAGCCAAATCCGGCGCCTCGACCGAGCTCAGGCAGGCGGCCCGGGTCCTTGCGGGATGGGACTACCGCGACACCGCGGGCAGCGCCGCTGCCGCGTACTTCGCCGTGTTCTGGAAGGAACTGTTGCACGACTCGTTCGGCCGAAAGCTCCCGGCAGGAGCGACGGTGAGCGGCGGGGACCGCTGGTTCGCGGTCGTCGGGGGCCTGCTGTCCCAGCCGGACTCGTCCTGGTGGGCCGACTCGGCCCTCGGCACGTCCGATCGCGACTCGATGCTCGCCTACGCGGCCGAGAAGGCCTGGGGCGAGACGCGTCGGCTGCTCGGCGGCGACACCTCCACCTGGCGGTGGGACCGGCTCCACACACTCACGTTGCGGAACGCCAGCCTGGGGACGTCCGGCGTCGCGCCCATCGAGTGGCTGTTCAACCGCGGACCGTGGCCTGTCGGCGGCAGCAGCAGCGTCGTCGACGCCGTGGGCTGGGACGCGTCCGAGGGTTTCGGGGCGGACCGCGTGCCGTCGATGCGGATGATCGTCGACCTCTCCGACTTCGACAAGAGCACCTGGATCAATCTGACCGGCGCCTCCGGCCACGCCTTCGACGCGCACTACACCGATCAAACCGACCTCTGGGCTGCCGGAAAGACGCGGCCGTGGCCGTTCTCCGCGGCAGCGATCCAGGCCGCGGCGCGTCAGACCCTCACGCTGCGGCCGCCCGGCTGAGACCGAGGCGACTCAGCGACCGAGGTCGCGCTCCGGCGAGCCGACGTACAGCTGCTGCGGGCGCCCGATCTTGGTCTGCGGGTCGAGGTTCATCTCGCGCCAGTGCGCGATCCATCCGGGAAGCCGGCCGATCGCGAAGAGGACGGTGAACATCCGCGTCGGGAAGCCCATCGCCTTGTAGATCACGCCCGTGTAGAAGTCGACGTTCGGGTAGAGCTTGCGATCGGCGAAGTACGGATCGGCGAGCGCGACCTCCTCGAGCTCCTTGGCGATGTCGAGCAGCGGGTCGTGCACGCCCAGCGCCTCGAGCACCTCGTCGGCCGACTGCTTCACGAGTCTCGCGCGCGGGTCGAAGTTCTTATAGACCCGGTGACCGAAGCCCATGAGCTTGACGCCCGACTCCTTGTTCTTCACCCGCTCGACGAACTTCTGGACGCTCTCGCCCGAGTCACGGATGCCGGCGAGCATCTGCAGCACGGCCTCGTTCGCGCCGCCGTGCAGCGGGCCGTAGAGGGCGTTGATCCCGGCCGAGATCGAGGCGAACATGTTGGCCTGCGTGGAGCCGACCAGCCGGACGGTCGAGGTGGACGCGTTCTGCTCGTGGTCCTCGTGCAGGATGAGCAGGCGCTCGAGCGCACGCGAGAGGACCGGGTTCACCTCGTACGGCTCGGCGAGCGTGCCGAAGTTGAGGCGGAGGAAGTTGTCCACGAAGCTCAGCGAGTTGTCCGGGTAGAGGAAGGCCTGGCCGAGGCTCTTCTTGTGCGCGTAGGCCGCGATCACCGGGAGCTTGGCGAGCAGCCGGACGGTCGACAGCTCGACCTGCTCCGGATCCTGAACGCTGAGCGAGTCCTGATAGAAGGTCGACAGAGCCGACACGGCGCTCGACAGCACCGACATGGGGTGGGCGTCATGCGGCAGCGCGTCGAAGAAGCGGCGCAGGTCTTCGTGGAGGAGCGTGTGACGACGCACCTTCTCGTCGAACTCGGCCAGCTCTGCCGGCGACGGCAGTTCACCGTGGATCAGCAGCCACGCGACCTCGAGGAAGGTGGACTTCTCGGCGAGCTGCTCGATCGGGTAGCCGCGGTAGCGCAGGATGCCCTGGTCGCCGTCGATGTACGTGATCGACGAGCGCGTGGCCGCCGTGTTCACAAAACCGTAGTCGAGGCTGGTGAGCCCGGTCTGCCGGGTCAGCGACGAGAAGTCGATGCTCGAAGCGCCGTCGACGCTCGGGCGGATCGGGAACTCGGCGACGCCACCGGGGAAGGTCAGCGATGCGGTGGCGAGGTCGGCCTCGTCCGCCTCGGCGCCCAGCGGCGCTCCCTCGTTCGTGCCCGCAGCCTCGCTCGTGGGGGGCTTCCGGGTGCCCGTGCTTTCGGTGCCGAGTCCGCTCACAACGCCTCCTGGTGGGAAAAATCGGGCCCTCATAGGGTGATCTGTGGCCCGCCCGTCGGAGCGGCGCCGCACGGTCCCCGCTTCGTGAACGGGTCGTGCCGATACAGCCTAACGAACGCAGGCAACAACTGCCGCATCGGGCAAAGCCGGGGCCGATCGGTTAGAGGGTGTCTCCAAAAGCGCGCAGGCGACGGGCCGCCGCGTCGATCCGTTCGTCCGTCGCCGTCAGGGACAGGCGGACGTGCTGCGGATACGCGTCACCGTAGAAGTGACCGGGGCCGGCGAGGATTCCCAGGTCGGCGAGGCGTCCGATGCTGTCCCAGGCGTCGCGTCCCTCCGTGGCCCACAGGTACAGGCCGCCCTCGCTGCGGTCGACGCGGAAGCCGGCCGCCTCCAGTGCGGGCTTCAGCAGGTCGCGCCGCGTCCGGTACCGCGCCTTCTGCGCCTCGACGTGCGCGTCGTCACCCAGCGCGGCCACCATCGCCGCCTGCAACGGACCCGGCAGCATCAGGCCGGCATGCTTACGGACGTTCACCAGGCGGCTGACGATCGAACGGCAGCCCGCCACGAAAGCGGCGCGGTAGCCGGCGAGATTCGACTGCTTGCTCAGGGAGTACACCGCCAGGACCTTCCGGCGGTCCTCGCCGATCACCCGCGGGTCGAGGATGCTCGGGACGCGTTCCACGTCCCACGGCGCCTCCCAGCCCAGCTCGGCGTAGCACTCGTCGCTGGCGATGTACGCATCCAGTTCCCGGGCTCGGGCGACGGCGGCGCGCAGCTCCTCGACCGACAGGATGCGGCCATCGGGATTGCCGGGAGAGTTCAGCCAGATCAGCCGCGTGCCCTCGGGCCACTCCGCCGGGTCGTCGCTCGCGACGGCCGTCGCCCCCGCGATCGTGGCGCCGATCGCGTACGTCGGGTAGGCGGCGCGTGGGTGGACGACGATGTCGCCATCCCCGAGGCCCAGCATGAACGGCAGCAGAGCCACCAGTTCCTTCGAGCCGATGGTCGGGAGCACGTTTTCGATGGTGAGGCCGGGCACGCCCCGGCGGCGCTCGAACCACTCCACGATCGCCTCGCGCAACGCTGGCGTGCCGACGGTCTGCGGGTAGGCGTGGGCGTCGGTCGCGGCGGCCAGCGCATCCCGGATGACGTCCGGCGTCGCATCGACCGGCGAGCCGATCGACAGGTCGACGAGTCCGGAAGCATCGCCGAACGGCACAGCCTCGCGGGCGCGCGCCGCGAACGGCGTCATGAGATCCCAGGGGTAGTCCGGGAGCTCCTGGAGCGCCACGGTCAGTGCGCCTGCGGAGGCAGGGCTGCGATGAGGGGGTGGTCCTTCTGGAGCACGCCGATCTTCGAGGCGCCGCCGGGCGAGCCGATGTCGTCGAAGAACTCCACGTTCGCGCGGTAGTAGTCCTTCCACTCCTCGGGCAGGTCGTCCTCGTAGTAGATCGCCTCGACCGGGCAGACCGGTTCGCAGGCGCCGCAGTCGACGCACTCGTCGGGGTGGATGTACAGCGACCGTTCGCCCTCGTAGATGCAGTCGACGGGGCACTCGTCGATACAGGCCCTGTCCTTCACATCGACGCACGGGAGAGCGATGACATAGGTCACGGTGGTTCGGATCCCTTCACGAAGAGCGGTACTCCTAGCTTAGACGCCGCACGCACAGGGTGTGCCCTCGGCGGCAGCGCGGGCGCTCCGCCCTCCCGGCGCACGCGGGGCTCAGGAGGCGTTCGGGCCGCGGGAATCGGCCACGGGCGGGCGGTGGCCGTGGACGTCGGGCCAGGCGACCACGATCGCCGCGATCAGGATCGGCCCGACCAGCCATGCCATCCCCGGCAGGTTGTTCGGGATGAGCACAGAGCCTCCTGCGCTCTCCTGGGTGAACAGCAGGATGAGCACGATCGCGCCGAGCGCGGCCAGCAGCGCCGGCAGGCGGCTGTGGCCGAGCAGCCGGAGGCCGACCAGCAGGGCCGCGAAGGCCGCGAGCGAACCGATGAGCCCGAGCGGGATCGCGACGCCCCAGGTGACGGAAGTCTGGTGGGCAACGGTTCCGATCGCTCCGAAAACGGCCCCGGCGAGCACGAGGAGGACACCGCTGACGATCCGGCTGAGCATCCCCGCATCCTATCCGGGCGCCCCGGCAGCGGACCGTGACGTCGCGGCTGGACAGGCGGCGAAGAGTGATCTACGCTCGAAAAGTAAGGTTAGCCTTACCAACATTCGCCCCCGATACCCCTGAGGTTCTCTGTGCTCGCGAACTACCTGATCGGCCTCCGCGAAGGCCTCGAGATGGCGCTCATCGTCACCATCCTGGTCGCCTACGTGGTCAAGCTCGGCCGCACCGACGTGCTCTCCAAGCTCTGGATCGGCGTCGGCGTCGCCCTCGTCATCCCGCTCGCCATCGGGGCCCTGCTCACCTGGGGCCCGTACGGCATGAGCTTCGAGGCGCAGGAGATCCTCGGCGGCACGCTGTCCCTGGTCGCGGTCGGCTTCGTGACCTGGATGGTGTTCTGGATGGGCAAGACCGCCCGCACCATGAAATCCACTCTTCACGAGCGTTTGGACTCCGCCCTCGTCGGCGCCGGCTGGGGCGTCGTGCTGCTCGCGATGCTCAGTGTCGGCCGCGAAGGGATAGAGACCTCGCTCTTCGTCTGGGCGACCGTATCGAGCACCGGCGGAAGCTGGGAGCCGGCCGTCGGCGCACTGCTCGGACTGCTCACAGCCGCCGTGCTCGGCGTCCTGCTCTACCGCGGCATGGTCAAGATCAACCTCGGCGCGTTCTTCACGTGGACCGGAGCCTTCCTCATCCTCGTCGCCGCGGGCGTCTTCGCCTACGGCCTGGGCGACCTGCAGGAGGCCGGCATCATCGCGGGAGGCGCCCACGCCTACGACATCAGCGGCGCCATCCCGTCCTCCAGCTGGTACGGAACGCTCGCCGCCGGCATCCTCAACTTCAACCCGTCGCCGACATGGCTCCAAGTGATCGCCTGGATCGGCTACCTCGCGCTCGTCGGGTACTTCTACCTTCGCCAGCACCGCTCCTCGAGCCGGACGGCATCGGCGGCAAAGCCCGCCGAAGCCTCCGCACCGCAGGCGCCGATCGCCTCCTGAGTCCCTTTCCACTCGTCACCAGAAAGCCCACTACACCTATGCCTCGACTCCGCCCTGCCCGCCGCCGCTTGCCTGCCCGCCGCAGCCTGGTCGCCCTCGCGGGCTCCCTCGCCGGGACCGCGGCCCTCGCCGCCACGCTCACCGGCTGCGTCCCGAACGAGGCGACCGCTTCGGACGAAGCCATCGCCGTCACGCTGACGGACACGACGTGCACCGTCTCCACCGACCGTGCGAAAGCCGGCCCGATCACGTTCCAGGTGACGAACAGCGGGAGCGACGTCAACGAGTTCGAACTGCTCGCCAAGGACAAGCTGCGGATCGTCGGCGAGAAGGAGAACATCGGGCCGGGAACGACGGTCAACTACGTCGTCCAACTTGCCGAGGGCGACTACTTCTCCGCCTGCCGGAAGGGGATGGTCGGCGAACCGAACCACGTCACGGCCTTCACCGTGACGCCCGGGTCCGGTAAGACCGTGTCGCAGAGCGAGAACAAGCAGGTGGCCCACGCTGTCGAGAACTACCTCGGCTACGTGCAGGACCAGTCGGGCGCTCTGGTGACCGCGACGCAGAAGTTCGCGGCGGCCTACGCCGGCGGCGACGACGCGTCCGCACGGGCGCAGTACGCCTCCGCCCGCTCCTTCTACGAGCGGATCGAGCCGACGGCCGAGCAGTTCGGTGACATCGACCCGGCGCTCGACCTGCGCGAAGCCGACCTCGCCCAGGGGCAGGAGTGGACCGGCTGGCACCGGATCGAGAAGGACCTGTGGCCGCCGGCCGGCTACACCGCGGCCGACCCGGCGACGCGCACCAAGCTCGCCGACACGCTCGTCGCCGACACGCAGCGGCTGTACGACCTGGTCCACGCGAAGGACTTCACTCTCACCATCGACCAGATCTCGAACGGCGCGATCGGGCTGATGGAGGAGGTCGCGAGCTCGAAGATCACCGGCGAGGAGGAGGCGTTCTCGCACACCGACCTGCAGGACTTCCAGGCGAACCTCGAGGGCGCGCAGGTCGCCTACGGGGTCGTCCGCGACATCGCCGCGAAGAAGGGAAGCACCGGAACGGACGTCGTGAAGAAGCTGGATGCGGAGTTCGCGACGGTCGCCGCGACGCTGGCCCGCTACCGGTCGGGCAACGGCTTCGTGAGCTACACGGAACTCAGCACCGCGCAGGTGAAGGAGCTCTCCGATCAGGTCAACGCGCTGAGCGAGCCGCTCAGCCGGCTGACCTCGACGATCGTCAAGTAGTGCCCGTGAGCAGCGAGGATCGCCCCAAGCTCTCCCGGCGCGCCGCACTCGGGCTGGCCGGTGCCACGGTGGGCGCCGGAGTGGCGGGGATCGGTGCGGGCGTCGCGGCGGACCGCGCGGTGCTAGGCGCCTCCACCGCATCGTCGACGACCTACCCGTTCTACGGCGCGCAGCAGGCCGGCATCACCACGCCCGCGCAGGACCGCCTCCACTTCGCCGCTTTCGACACGGCTCCGAGGCTCGATCGCGACGGCCTGATCGAGCTGCTGCACGACTGGACCGTCGCCGCCGCCCGCATGACGCAGGGTCGCCCGGCCGGGAAGTACGGCCCGGCCGCCGGCCCGATGGATGCGCCGCCGGACGACACAGGCGAAGCTCTCGACCTGCCCGCCGCCGGCCTGACCCTCACGTTCGGATTCGGCCCCACGCTGTTCCGGACGGCCGCCGGCGAGGACCGGTTCGGGATCGCCCCCCGCCGCCCCGCCGCACTGGTCGACCTGCCGCGTTTCCCGGGAGATGCCCTTGTGGAGGCGATCAGCGGGGGCGATCTCTGCGTGCAGGCGTGCAGCGACGACCCGCAGGTCGCGGTCCACGCCATCCGGAACCTGTCGCGCATCGCGTTCGGCCGGGCGGCCATCCGCTGGTCGCAGCTGGGATTCGGCCGCACCTCCTCCACGTCGCGGGCGCAAGTCACGCCACGGAACCTGTTCGGCTTCAAGGACGGGACGGCGAACATCAAGTCGGAGGACGCCTCCATCGTCGAGGACCAGGTCTGGGCCGGCCCCGGCGACGGCGCCTCGTGGATGGCCGGCGGCTCCTATCTCGTCGCCCGCAAGATCCGGATGGTCATCGAGACGTGGGACCGGCAGCAGCTCGGCGAGCAGGAACGCATCATCGGCCGCGACAAGGGCGAGGGCGCGCCGCTCTCCGGAGGGACCGAGTTCACGGCACCGAACTTCCTCGCACTGGCGAAGGACGGCGGCACGAAGATCGACCCGGCGTCGCACGTGCGGCTGGCGCATCCCTCGGTCAACTCCGGCGCCCAGCTGCTGCGGCGCGGGTACAACTTCGTGGACGGCAACGACGAGCTGGGGCGGCTCAACGCCGGGCTGTTCTTCATCGCGTTCCAGCGGGACCCGCGGAAGCAGTTCATCCCGATCCAGCAGCGGCTGGCGTCCGGCGATCTGATGAACGAGTACACCCGCCATGTGGGTTCAGGCGTGTTCGCGGTGCCGCCCGGGGCGAAGGAGGGGTCGTTCGTGGGGGCGGGGCTGTTCGCGTAGTCCTGTTTCGGGCCCTGTTTCGGGCCCTGTTTCAGGGCCCTGTTTCAGGGCCCTGTTTCAGGAGCTCGGGGTCGGCGTGGGGCTGGGCGCCGATCCCTTCGACACGGAGTAGTTGGCGACCCAGCCCTTGCTGCCCGCGTCCGTGACGACGACCAGCACGCCGTAGCTGCCGTTGGTGAACGTGCCTGTTCCGCCGCCGTCGGGCGCCTTCGTGCCGAACTCGCCGGTGAAGCCGGCGTCGGTGAGCTGTTTGCCGATGTTGGTGTACGCATCCGCGCCGCTGACCTTCACGGTCACATTCCAGACCTTGTCCTCGCCCGAACCGAGCGCGGCACCGAAGACGACGGAGCCGGGCGCGAGGGGGACCGCCTTCGGGAAGTCCTTGGGCACGGATGCGCCGCCGAGATCGACATTGCCTCCCGTCACGTTCTTCACCACCGTCTGGAAACTGCAGGCGGTGAGGGCGGGCGCGACGCCCAGCAGCAGGACGGCG
This sequence comes from Leifsonia sp. HAY1-4F, assembly GCF_056755275.1. Taxonomy (NCBI): domain Bacteria; kingdom Bacillati; phylum Actinomycetota; class Actinomycetes; order Micrococcales; family Microbacteriaceae; genus Leifsonia; species Leifsonia sp. HAY1-4F. Next base: position 10,166 of record NZ_JBNDHX010000035.1, on the reverse strand, counting down.
GCGAGCGGCAGCGCGAGAAGACGGCGGTTCATGGTTCCATTCTGTCCGACGCATCTGCTGGACGAGGTGCGGGATGCGCGGGTTACGGAGGAGATTCGGCGCGAATCGGCCGGGAATGGCAGAAAGGGAGGAGATCCAGCCCGGATGGGGCGGGATCTCCTCCCTTTCGGCGACCCGCGCGGCGTCAGACCGCGGCGGCGGCGTCCTGGCGCTTCAGACGCGAGGCGGCGCGGCCGCGGGCTGTCGCATCCAGCTCGACCTTGCGGATGCGGACAGCCTCCGGGGTCACCTCGACGCACTCGTCGTCGCGGGCGAACTCCAGGCACTCCTCGAGTGTCAGCTGACGGGACGGCGTCATCGACTCGAAGTTGTCGGCGGTCGACTGACGCATGTTGGTCAGCTTCTTCTCCTTGGTGATGTTCACGTCCATGTCGTCGGCGCGCGAGTTCTCGCCGATGACCATGCCCTCGTAGACCTCTTCGGTCGGGTTCACGAAGAAGGTCATGCGCTCCTGGAGCGCGATGATCGCGAACGGGGTGACCACGCCGGAACGGTCGGCGACGATCGAGCCGTTGCTGCGGGTGACGATGTGCCCGGCCCAGTCGTCGTATCCGTGGGCGATCGCGTTCGCGATCCCGGTTCCGCGGGTGGTCGTCAGGAACTCGGTGCGGAAGCCGATCAGCCCGCGCGACGGGACGATGAACTCCATGCGCACCCAGCCGGTGCCGTGGTTCGCCATGTTCTCCATGCGGCCCTTGCGGGATGCGAGCAGCTGCGTGATCGCGCCGAGGTACTCCTCGGGCGCGTCGATCGTGAGGTGCTCGAACGGCTCCTGCAGCTTGCCGTCGACGCGCTTGGTGACCACCTGCGGCTTGCCGACGGTCAGCTCGTAGCCCTCGCGGCGCATCTGCTCGACGAGGATGGCCAGTGCCAGCTCGCCGCGGCCCTGCACCTCCCAGGCGTCGGGGCGTCCGATGTCGAGCACGCGGAGCGAGACGTTGCCGACGAGCTCGCGGTCCAAGCGGTCCTTCACCATGCGCGCCGTGAGCTTGTGGCCCTTCACCTTGCCGACGAGCGGGGAGGTGTTGGTGCCGATGGTCATCGAGATCGCCGGCTCGTCGACGTGGATGGCGGGCAGCGGACGCACGTCGTCGGGGTCGGCCAGTGTGTCGCCGATCATGATGTCGGCGAAGCCCGCCACCGCGACGATGTCGCCGGGGCCTCCGGACTCGGCCGGGTAGCGGTCGAGCGCCTTCGTCATCAGCAGCTCGGTGACGCGAACGTTGTGCACATCCCCGTCGTGACGCACCCAGGCGACGGTCTGGCCCTTCTTGAGGGTGCCGTTGAAGATGCGGAGGAGTGCCAGACGGCCGAGGAACGGCGAGGCGTCGAGGTTGGTGACGTGCGCCTGCAGCGGCGCCTCCGGGTCGTAGCTCGGGGCCGGGATGTGCTCGAGGATCGCCTCGAACAGCGGCTCCAGGTCGTCGTTGTCGGGCAGCTCGCCGTTGGACGGCTGAGTGCGGCTCGCGGCGCCGGCGCGGCCGGACGCGTACACGACGGGCACATCGAGGATCGCGTCGAGGTCGAGGTCGGGAACGTCGTCGGCGAGGTCGCTGGCAAGGCCCAGCAGCAGGTCCTGGCTCTCGCTCACGACCTCCTCGATGCGCGCGTCGGAGCGGTCGGTCTTGTTCACCGCGAGGATCACCGGGAGCTTCGCCTCGAGCGCCTTGCGCAGCACGAAACGGGTCTGCGGCAGCGGGCCCTCGGACGCGTCCACCAGCAGTACGACGCCGTCGACCATGGACAGGCCGCGCTCGACCTCGCCGCCGAAGTCGGCGTGGCCCGGGGTGTCGATCACGTTGATCGTGATCGGACCGTTCGGCGCGTGAATGCCCTTGTAGGAGATCGCCGTGTTCTTGGCGAGGATCGTGATGCCCTTCTCACGCTCCAGCTCGTTCGAGTCCATGGCCCGCTCCTCGACGTGCGCATGCGCATCGAACGAGTTGGTCTGCTTGAGCATGGCGTCGACCAGCGTGGTCTTGCCGTGGTCGACGTGTGCGACGATCGCGACATTGCGCAGATCGTCGCGGCGGGCGACGGCGTTCTCGGACATGCGTACAGACTCGACTCTCGTCAGAAGGAAGGGGAACGGTCCATTCTATCGTGGATCCGCTCCCCTTCTCCTGTGTGCGCTGACAGCACGCGCGGGATGCGGTCCGGCGTGACGCGAAGAAGGCTCAGCCCGCTGCCGACCCGTCGGCTTCCTCCGCCCCCAGGAGGCGGATGCGCTCCTCGCGGCGCGAGCGCTGCGCTGCCGGATCCGGCAGGGGGACGGCGGCCAGGAGGCGCTGCGTGTACGCCTCTTGCGGGGATCGGAGGATCTGGTCGCTGCTGCCCTGCTCGACGATATGACCGCGGTGCATCACGACGATGCGGTCGGCGAGCTGGTCGACGACCGCCAGATCGTGGCTGACGAAGAGGCACGCGAAGCCCATCTCGCGCTGCAGCTCCTGAAGGAGCACGAGGAAGCGCGCCTGCACCGAGACGTCCAGGGCCGACGTCGGCTCGTCGGCGACCAGCAGCTTCGGACGCAGCGCCAGGGCGCGGGCGATCCCTACTCGTTGCCGCTGCCCGCCGGAGAGCTCGTGCGGGTAGCGGTTGCGGAAGCTGCGCGGCAGCTCCACCTGGTCGAGCAGTGACTCCACGACGCGATCGAGCTTGTCGCCCTTGGTGCCGGTCGCGAGCATGAGCGGCTCACCGATGCTCTGGCCGATCGGGAAACGCGGATTGAGGGAGGAGCCGGGGTCCTGGAAGACGATGCCGATCTCTTTCCGGGCGGCTCGCAATTGGCGACTGGACATCGCCGCCAGATTCTGACCGCCGACGAGCAGCTCGCCCTCGGCGACGGGGAGCAGCCCGACGGCCGCCCGGCCCAGCGTGGTCTTGCCCGAGCCGGACTCCCCCACCAGGCCGACGATCTCTCCCGGGTAGACGTCGATGTCGATGTTCTCAGCCGCGCGGAACGCGGGGATCCTGCCGCGCTTGGGATATTCGATCGCCACATTCCGGAAGGACAGGTAGGGCTGGACGCCCCCCTCCATGTCTGTCTGCAGCGCCGTCGAGACCTCGCCCTCCAGCCGGAGGTGGGGCACCGAGGCGAGCAGTTGCTGGGTGTACGTCTCGGTGGGCGCATGGAAGATCTGCTCGACGGGGCCGGACTCGACGATCCGGCCGTCTTTCATCACGATGACCTTGTCGGCCAGGTCCGCCACGACTCCCATGTCGTGGGTGATCAGCACGATGGCGCTGTCGAGGCGGTCCCGAAGATTCCGGAGGAGTTCCAGAATCTCCGCCTGGACGGTGACGTCGAGCGCCGTGGTCGGCTCGTCGGCGATCAGCAGCTTCGGGTCGCACGAGACCGACATGGCGATCATGGCACGCTGGCGCTGGCCTCCCGACAGTTGATGGGGATATTTGTCGAACGTCAGCTCGGGAGTCGGCATCTCGACCAGATCGAGCAACTCGATCGCGCGTGTCTTCGCCTCCGACGGCGACATGTCGAAGTGGGTGCGGAGCGTCTCTACGATCTGGAACCCGATGCTGTAGACCGGGTTGAGCGCTGTCATCGGCTCCTGGAAGATGACCGCGATGTCCCGGCCGCGCACGCGGCGAAGCGCCGAGCCGGACATGCCGATCAATTCCCGGCCGAGCAGCTTCGCACTGCCGGCGACCCGGCCGTTCGGCGGGGTCAGCCCGAGCAGCGCCATCGAACTCGAGCTCTTGCCCGATCCGGACTCTCCAACGATGGCGAGGATCTCGCCGGCCTTCACGTCGTACTCCAGGTCGACCGCCGCCGGATACCACTGGCCGTCGACCCAGAAGTCGACGTCCAGTCCCGTGACCTCCAGGATGGCCGGTGTCCCTGCGATGCGCGCTTCAGTAGTCATCGGTTCTTCTGCTTCCCGTGGGCGACAATGGGGGTATGGCTGTCGGCCCACAAACTTCTGTCCTTGCTCCACGCTTCTCGCGCTTCGTATGCATTGCGGTGCTCGTCGTCTGCGTCATCACCGCGGTGTCGCTCGTCGAATACGGTCACGTCGAGGCGACACTGCGCGCGCTCCCCGCTGTGCTCTTCGCGGCGGCGACCTCGTACGTGGTCTTCTGGCAGCCGCATGTCGTGCTCACACCGCAGAGCCTGATCGCCGTCAACCCGTTCCGGACGCTGGTGGCGCCCTGGTCGGCCGTCGACGCGATGACCGCGCGCTGGACGCTGACCGTGAGCACCACCGCCGGTGCTTTCGCCGTATGGTCGGCTCCCGCCCAGAGTCCCTGGAGCGCCGTCGGCACGCTTCGTCGTGACGCCCTCGGGCGTCCGTCCCTCGCAGGCGCAGGGACGCCCACGACGGCCATCGCCCCTCTGGTGAACCAGCAGTGGGCCGCTCACCGCGAAGGGCCGGAGGCTGCGGGCGAGGCGACGATCCGCTGGAATCGCCGCTCCGTGATCGTGGTGGCGGTGCTCGGCGCGTTGACGCTCGTCGGCATCCTGTGGCCGTGAGACCGGGGTGAGCACGAGGCTCACGACTTGACCGGCTTCTGCCGGAGCGCAGCCTGCTCCTTGCGGGCGCTGCGCTTCAATCCACGGCGCTGACGCGGGTCGTACGCATCCCGGAGTCCGTCGCCGATGAAGTTGATGGTCAGCGCGATGATGACGATGAACAGGCCGGGCCACCAGAACAGCCAGGGCCGTGTGGTGAACGCCGTCTGATAGTTCGAGATGAGGAGGCCCAGCGACACGTCCGGGGCGTGCACACCGAAACCGAGGTAGCTGATCGCCGTCTCCAGCAGGATGGTCGCCGACATCGTGAGGGTCGCGCTGACCACGATCACACCGACAGTGTTCGGAAGGATGTGGCGGAACATGATCCGAAGAGGGCTCGCGCCCGCGACACGCGCCGCGTCGACGAACTCGCGCTCGCGGAGGGCCAGCACTTCACCGCGAACGAGTCGCGCGAGCGTGGTCCACACCAGCAGCCCGAGGACGATCGCGAGGATGACGGAGGGCCCGTTGACGGAGCGCCCGACGATCGCGGCCAAGAGCAGCAGCGGGACGATGATGACCATGTCCGTGAGGCGCATCAGCAGCGCGTCCGTCGTACCGCCGAAGTAGCCGGCGACCGCCCCGAGGACGGCGCCGATGACGGTGGAGATCGCACCCGTGACGACAACGATCATGATCGACTGCTGAATTCCGCGCATCACCATCGCGAACATGTCGTGGCCGACCGAGTCCTGGCCGAAGGGGTGGTCGCCGAGGCTCGGAGGCCACAGGGTCATCGTCGGAGCGCCGCCGTTGACGATGGCGGGAACGTCGTCGAAGTTCCAGTGCCACCAGCCGCCGGTGTTGATCCCGAACGCATGGATGCCGATCGAGCTGAACGACAGAATGATCACGATGACCAGCAGCACAAGGCTGACGATCGCGGCACGGTGGTGGAGGAAGCGGCGGAAGACGATGCGACCGAGGCTGAGGCCTTCGACCTCCTTCGCCTCGATCGATGAGGACTCGATCCCCGCCTCAACGGCTGTTGCGTCGAAGGTGCTGATGGTGGCGCGCGGGTCCACGCCGTCGCGGCCGAGGCCGGCGTCCGAGTTCTCCGGGGGAAGCGGTCCGATTGTCATGCGCTTACTCGAATTCTGGGGTCGAGGGCCGAGTAGATCACGTCGGCGAGGAAGTTGAACAAGATTGCGGCGATCGCGGTGACCAGGAAGAAGCCCATGATTGGGTTGAGGTCGACCCGGTCGAGCGCCTGATTGAACAGCGCACCCATTCCGGACCAGGCGAACACCCTCTCGGTGACGATCGCACCGCTGATCAGGGCGCCGAAGTCGAGCGCGATGACGGTGGTGATCGGGATGAGGGCGTTGCGGAACGCGTGGCGCATCACCACTGTGCGCTCATTCAGGCCCTTCGCCCGGGCGGTCCGGATGTAGTCCTGGTTCATCACCTCGAGCAGGCTGGCGCGCGAGTAGCGGCTGTAGCCCGCCAGAGAGGCGAGGATGAGGGCCAGTGTCGGAAGCGCGAGGTGCGTGAAGGTGTCGATCCCCTCGATCCAGAACGACCCGGTGAGATCCGGCGTCGACGCCCCGATCGTGCTGATCGGCCTGCCCTGGGCGACCTGCGTCACATAGATGTTCCAGGAAGCGAGGTACCGATCGAGCAGCATGATCAGGCCGACGATGAAGGCGGTGATCGCGCCGGTCCGGACGGACTGCCAGCGGTCGAGGCCGCCCCACAGCCAGCCGGTGAGCCCGCCGAGCGCCGTGAGCACGATGAGCATCAGGAGGATGGTCCAGAAGTTGACGATCCCGAACTGCTCGAAGAAGAGGTGCAGCGGGAGGTACAGCACCAGTCCGAGACCGGCCACGGTCAACGCCGTGTTGCGCGATCGCTTGTTCTGCCAGCCCGTCGACAGCACGGTCACGATCACGGCGGCGCCGGCGGACAAGCCCGTCGTGATGACGGGGCCGAGGTTCGGGTTCAGGAACCACCCGGTCAGGGAGACGTAGCCGAGCACCGCGAGCGCGGCGACCGTGCCGATGGCGAAGGTCAGCAGCCTCCGTCGGGCAGAGCCCCCGACGATGCCCATCCACACGATTCCTGACAACACTGACAGGATCACGAGAGCCGGAATGGACACCACCGGGTTGGTGAGGAAGTTGTTGAAGCCGATGGCGCCGAACTGCTTCAGCATGACCGCGATCCAGAACACGGGTAGCGAGAAGAAAAGGAACGACAGGAAGGTGACGGAGTAGTCGAAGCCGGAATACTGCCGCAGCGCCGTCGCGATACCGAGCGTGATGCCGATCACGATGCCGATCAGCAGCGAACCGGTGACCAGCTGCAGGGTCGACCCCATCGCCGAGGCGAGCTGCTCGGTCACCTGCTGGCCGTCGACCGTCTTGCCGAGGTCGAACTTGCCGACCACGAAGCCGAGCACTCCGGCGAGCCAGAGGAAGTAACGGAGGAACGGGGGAACATCCAGATGGAGGAGCTCCGTGCGCTGCTGGATCAGGGTCGCCTTGTTGGGGAGACTGCTCTGCCGCAGGTCGGAGAGGGGGTCGCCTGACCCGGCCGCGAGGATGTAGACGATATAGGAGGCGACAAGGAGTACGGCCAGAGATGCAAGGAGCCGTCGGGTTATGAACGAGAGCACGTCGTTGGGGACCTTTTGAGTAGACGTATCGTGGGGGTTCCGCAGATTGGGCCGTGCTCGCGCACGGCCCAATCTGCGGATTGCGGTAGTTTACGCCGCTGGAATCCGAACTACTTCTTGACTTCCCAGTCCCAGAAGTTCCAGAAGATGTTGGGCGCGTACGGAGCGTCCTTCACGTTCGAGATCTTCGTCGACCACGCCGATACGTCCGGCAGCTGGTAGAGGGTGAGGGTCGAGGCGTCCTTCCAGAGGTACGCGTCGATCTTCTGCTGGAGCGGGACCGCCGACGGGATGTCCTTGGCAACCTTGGCCTGCGACCACAGCTGGTCGACTGCCGGGTTTGAGTATCCCTGGTAGTTGTAGGCGTTGCCCGTCGTCGTGTTCGCCTCGCTCTGCGTCACAGTCGACGAGGTGAGCTGGTACGCGAACACCGTGGCGTCGTACTGGTACTTGCCCGAACCGATACCCACCGTCGGGTCGAAGAACTGGTCGGTCGGCTTTCCGACGTCGGTGACGTTGAAGCCGGCGGCCTTCGCCGACGCCTGGATGAGCTGGAACTCGCCCTGGCGGCGCGGGTTGTCGTTCGCGTAGGCGAAGCGGACCGTGATCGGCGCCGTCACGCCGGCCTTGGCCAGCAGATCCTTTGCTGCGGCGACATCGACCTTCTGGTACTCCGAGGAGCCGTTGTTCTTCGCAGCTTCGGCGTAGCCGTCCTGACCGGGGATGAACAGCGACGAGTCATCCAGAGTCGCGTTCTCGGCCAGTGGCTTGATCAGCCGGTCGAGCATCTCCTGACGGGGAACGACCTTGAAGAACGCCTGGCGGACCTCGAGGGCCTTCTGGGCGTCTCCGCCGTACGTCTTCGCGTCGAACGGACCACCGTTGTTGAAGGTCAGGTCGACGTGCTCGAAGGTAGCGGTCGGAGTGGTGGTCGACTCAACGCCCTTCAGCCCCTTCAGAGCCTTGACCGTGTCCGCCGTGGCCTGGCCGTAGAGGACGCTGATCTCGCCGTTCTGGAGAGCCTGCACCTGCGCGGTCTGGTCGGGGATGAAGCGGACCGTGATCTTCTCGATCTTGGGCTTCGGACCCCAGTTGAAGTCCTTGTTGGCCTGCAGGGTCACGTACTGCTTCGTGAGCTTGACGACCTCGTAGGGACCATCCGTCACCAGGAGGCGCTTGTCGGACGGCGTGGTGGTGAAGTTCCACTTGTTCTTCCACGCGTCCGCGACCTTGGCGAGGTCAGCCGTGTTGTTGTCCTGGATCGCCTTGATCAGCGCTTGCTGAGCGTCGGTGCCGGTCTTCTTGTCGATCCCCGCGAGCTCCCATGCGATATGAGCGGGCAGGTTCGGGTTGAGGGCGGTGACCGGCTCCCAGTCGACGTACGGCTTGTCGAAGATGACGGTCATCGAGCGGCCGCCGTCGGAGATGGTCGGCGTCTTCGTGATCAGGTCGGTGCCGCTTCCGGCGTTGACCGAACCGAAGTTCACCTTGTCCTTGTTGTACTTGGTGATGCTCGATGCCCAGGCGAGGAGCATGTCCGACGCGTTGACCGGAACCCCATCGCTCCACTTCACGCCGTCATTGATCGTGTACTTGATCGTGAGGGGGCTGGTGGACTCGACCTTGTAGGTTCCGAACTGGGTGTTCTTCACCAGCTTCGGCTTGTCGTCGTAGTAATTGAAGGTCGACTGGAACATGTACGAGATGTTGGAGTTGTACGTTGCGTACCCGGTCGCGGTCAGAGCGTTCATGGTCGTCATCGCGCCGTTCTGGGCGACGCTGATCGATGTTCCGCTCTGCACTTCGGAGCCGCCTGAGGTGCTGCATCCTGCGAGCGCGAGGGCCGCCGTCGCGACGATCGCGCCCAGGAGCGCCAGCCGTTTGGTCTTCAATGATCCTCCTGTGCAAAAGTAAGCGCGACGACACTTCAAGCCTCCGCCACGCGAGATAGAACGACACTAAGGATCACATGGGGCGATTGCAAAATAGGGCGGGAAAACGTTACACACTGGTAATTGAAATCGGAGGATCGTTGCGTGTTTAGCCAGAAAATGCGCGATTCGCGCGTCTCACGCGAAAATCCGGAGCGTTCTGCTCATTCGCGCATGTGGTGGGAGATCGCCATCGTTCTCGGGCTCTCCCTGGGGCAGTCGGCCGTGTACTCCATCGTCTCGATCATCGACCGGTCGACCCAGAGCACGCCGCTGGCGCAGCAGAAGACCCAGGTCAATCCGGTGCAGTCGAGCCGCGAGGTGTTCGACTTCCTGTACCAGGTGCTCGGCAATCTCTTCCCGCTGTTCGCCGTCGCGCTGGTGATCTTCCTGCTCTGGCAGCCGCGGCGCAGCGGCTTCCGGCGGATCGGGCTCGACCGGACGCAGCCCTGGCGCGACGTGGGCGGCGGAGCGCTGCTGTTCCTCGCGATCGGGGTGCCGGGCATCCTGTTCTACGCGATCACCCGGCTGCTCGGGATCACCGTCACCGTGGAGGCGTCGACGCTCGACGCGCACTGGTGGACGGTGCCGGTCCTCATCCTCGCGGCGCTGCGTGCGGGCCTGCAGGAGGAGGTCATCGTCGTCGGCTACCTCTTCACCCGGCTGCGTCAGCTGGGTTGGGGGACGTGGCCGATCATCCTGGCCGCCGCCGCGCTGCGCGGCAGCTACCACCTGTACCAGGGCTTCGGCCCGTTCGTCGGCAACGCGATCATGGGGGTCGTCTTCGGCTGGTGCTACACCCGCTGGGGCCGGGTCGCCCCTCTCGTGATCGCCCACACCCTCATCGACATCGTCTCGTTCGTCGGCTACCCCCTCGCCGTCTCCCTCTACCCTCACATCTTCGCCTGACCCCCTCCGCTCCGCCCCACCGTCGAGTCCGCACAGATTGCACGAAAATCAGTCGAAACTGTGCAGTCTTTGCGGCTGTCTCTTATACACATCTGACGCTGCCGACGACGGA
>NZ_JBNDHX010000034.1:0-31977 GCF_056755275.1 Leifsonia sp. HAY1-4F | reverse complement strand
TCCGTCGTCGGCAGCGTCAGATGTGTATAAGAGACAGGGGCGGAGCGCGGGGCGGTGGGGCGCGGGGGCGTCAGGCGGGTTCGGAGGCGTTCTCGCGCGGGGCGGCGGCGGGAGCGGGGGCCGGGCGCACGGCGGAGGAGGCGAGGAGGGATGCGATGAGCAGCGCGAGGACCAGGAAGAGCGCGTTCAGCAGCCCGAAGTGCTGACCCAGGAAGCCGATGGCGGGCGGGCCGACGAGGAACGCGCAGTACCCGATGATCGCCACGGCGGAGACACGCGCGGCGGGGTTCGCAGCGCCGTCGGCAGCCGCGGACATCCCGAGAGGGAAGCCGAGCGAGACGCCGAGCCCCCACAGCACGGTGCCGATCACGACCAGCCACAGCGGTCCGCCGAGGATGAACAGCACCAGCCCGACCGCGCCCATCCCTGCGGTGATGCGGATGGCGGCCACGCGGCCGATCCGGTCGACGACGGGCCCGCCGGCCACTCGCCCGATGGTCATCGCGGCGACGAAGAAGCCGAAGACGACGGCTCCCATCGAGTTCGACTGGCCGTGCCCGTCCACGACAGCGAGCGAGATCCAGTCGTTCGCCGATCCCTCGCCGAAGGCCATCCCGAGTATCACGACGCCGATCAGGATGAGGCGCCAGTCCGCCCACACGGCCAGCGCCGCCCGCATGCGCTCGCCGAAGGGGATGCGCGGGGCCTCTCCGACCTCGTCGCCGAGGTCGGCCTCCCGCGGGATGAAGCGGATGGCGACGAGGACGGCGACGACGATCATGATCGCGATGATGAGCAGGTGCCACACGACCGCGACGGCGAGCCAGGCAGCGAGCGCCCCGATGCCGGCGCCCACCACCGTGCCGAGGCTGAAACACGCGTGCATCAGGGGCAGCAGCGTCTTGCCGACCTCGCGTTCGACGGCGGTGGCCTCGACGTTCATCATGACGTCGACCATCCCGTTGCCGAACCCGAGCAGGATGAGGCCGACCGCCACGATCGGCACGCTGTGCAAGAGGGAGGAGCCGAGCCCGAGGAGGAGGATGCCCGTGGCGACGATCGCCAGCGCGCCGACCATCCCGCGATGCGGCCCGAAGCGGACGAGCGCGACCGACGACAGCGACAGACCGATGATGGAGCCGATCGACAGCCCGAGGATGAGCAACCCGATCGCCGCGGGGTCCTTTCCGAGGCCGAGGTCGTCGCGGATGCCCGGGATGCGGGCGACCCACGATGCGATCGACAGGCCGGAGAGGATGAAGACGACGAACACGGCGTTCCGCCAGGCGCTGAGCTCACGACGGGAGCGGCGAGGGGTCGAGAACGGCTGGGACATCGGGGTTTTTCCTGTGGGTGTGGTCGGCTCGAATCGTTTCGACTCGAAACGATTCGACTAAGCTATCACACGTGAAAGAACCCAGTACAGCCGTCGCGAGCACGCGGCCCACCCTCGCCGCTGTCGCCCGGCTGGCCGGAGTCTCGAACTCTACCGCGTCCCTCGCCTTCTCGGGCACGGGCCCCGTCTCCGAGGCCACCCGCGAACGCGTCCTCGCCGCAGCGCAGCGGCTCAACTACGCCGGGCCCGACCCGCGCGCCCGCTCCCTGCGCCGCGGCCGCTCCGGCATCGTCGGCGTCGTCATGGAAGAACGGGTGCGGGATGCCTTCCGCGACCCGATCAAGATCGCGCTGCTCGACGGCATCAGCGAAGAGATCGGGGCGATCGATTCAGGCCTCCTCATCCTCACCGATGCAGGGGAGGCCGCCCAGCGCATCGAGGATGCGCCGATGGATGCGGTGGTCCTGATCGGCTGCAGCCCCCGGATGGACGAGTCGGTCGGCATGCTTCGCCGCCGCGGCATCCCGGTCGTCGCCATCGAGGGAGATCCGGCATTCGGGGTTCCGACGATCGGCCAGGACAACCGCGAGGCGACCCGCGTCGCGGCACAGCACCTGCGCGATCTCGGGCACCGCGACGTCGCCGTCGTGACGCTGTCGCTCACCCGGGACCGCGCTCGCGGGCCGCTCACCGTCGAGCGGCTGGCCGCCGGAAGCTCCACCACCGCGGTCGAGCGTCTGGCGGGGGCGCGCGACGTCTTCCCGGACGCCGGCGGGTGGATCACGCGCGGATCCTTCGTCGAGGAGGGCCGCGCAGCGGGCCGCGCGCTCCTCGCCGATGCCCGCACCCGGCCGACCGCCATCATCGCCCAGAGCGACCTTCTCGCCGCCGGCGTCATCCGGGCCGCGGAGGAACTGGGACTGGAGGTCCCCGGGGATGTCAGCGTCGTCGGCTTCGACGGCGTCCGCGTCGACGGGCTCTGGCCCTACGACCTGACAACGCTCGTCCAGCCCGCCGTCGACAAGGGCCGGGCGGCGGGACGCGCGGTGGTGGAGATGCTCGAGGGCGGCGTGCCGCATCCCTCCACCTTCACCAGCGTTTTCCACCAGGGCAACACCACGGCGGCGCCCCGGGTGCCGTAGTCGCCCAGCGCGGCGCTGCGTAGGGTGACGGTATGGATCTCGAAGCCCTCTACCGCGACCTGCACTCCCATCCCGAGCTCGCCTTCACCGAGCACCGCACCGCCGGGATCGTCGCCGGACACCTGACGGACCTCGGTCTCGACGTGCACTCCGGCATCGCGACGACCGGTGTCGTCGGCGTCCTGCGCAACGGCGAGGGGCCGACGGTGCTGCTCCGGGCCGACATGGATGCGCTCCCCGTCCGTGAGCAGACCGGCCTTCCGTGGGCCTCGACCGCGACGGTCGTCGACGAGCACGGGGATGCGGTCCCGCTGATGCATGCGTGCGGGCACGACATCCACGTCACCTGCCTCCTCGGCGCCGTCGAGGCGCTGGCCGCCGCGCGCGCGGAGTGGTCGGGGACGCTGGTCGCCCTCTTCCAGCCTGCCGAGGAGCAGGGCGGAGGCGCACAGGTGATGATCGAGGACGGACTGTACGAGAGGATCCCTGTGCCGGACATCGTGCTGGGCCAGCACGTGGTCCCGCATCCGGCCGGGATGGTGGGTGCGCATCCGGGCGCGGCGCTCGCGGCGGTGGACACGATGGAGGTGACCCTCCACGGCCGCGGCGGTCACGGCTCGCAGCCGGAGACGACCATCGACCCTGTCGTCATGGCGGCGGCCACCGTCATGCGCCTGCAGACGGTCGTCTCGCGGGAGGTCTCGCCGAAGGACATGGCGGTGGTCACCGTCGGCAGCCTCCATGCGGGCACGAAGAACAACATCATCGCGGCGGAGGCGACGCTGGGCATCAGCGTGCGGAGCTTCGACGAGGAGGTGCGCCAGCGGGTCCTGGCCGGTGTGGATCGCATCATCGCGGCCGAGTCGCAGGCGTCCGGCGCGCCGACGGCTCCGGAGATGGAATGGGGCGAGCGCTATCCGGTCACGATGAACGACCCGGAGGCCACGGCCCGGGTGAACGCCGCTTTCGCGGCTGCGTTCGGCGAGGAGCACGTGCTCAGCCCCGGTGCACTGTCCGGCAGCGAGGACGTCGGAAACCTGGCGACGGCCGCCGGTGCTCCGCTGGTGTACTGGCTGCTGGGCGGGAGCGACCCGGAGGCGGTGCGCGCGGCGGTGGCCGCCGGGACGGTCGATCGCGACATCCCGACGAACCACTCGCCGTTCTTCGCCCCGCTGCCGCAGCCGACGATCGACACCGGCGTGCGGGCGCTCGTGGTGGCCGCGCGGGAGTGGCTGCGGTAGTCGTCGGCCGGCCCGACGGCTGAACATTCGTGACGAATGTGGCCCTGGCGCGTGTTGGAGCGGGGATTCGTGACGAATGTTGCCCTGGCGCGCGCGGGAGTGCACATTCGTGACGAATGTCGCGCCCTGGGGCGCGGCGGGGGTCAGACGGTGGCGCCGGCGCGCATCCAGGCCCGTCCGTGCGCGCGGAGGCCGAGGGTCGCCGCCCGGGCGCCGAGGTAGCCGAAGGCGAAGGCCACCGTGAGCGCGGAGAGGCCGGCGAGGTCGCGTCCGCCCCACATCGCCGCTGCCACCGCCAGCGGGACGAAGACGGCCGCGTTGACGAGGCCGGTGAGCGCGAGGTAGCGCGCATCCCCGGCGCCGATGAGCACGCCGTCCAGCACGAAGACGTAGCCGCTGAGCGGGGCTCCGAGTCCGACGATCGCGACGATCGGTGGGAGCAACGCGGCGACGGAGGCGTCGCTCGTGAAGAGCGCACCGACGAACGGGCTGACGGCGACGGTCAGGACGCCGAGGACTGCCCCCGCCCCGACACCCCACCGGAGGCAGCGGCTCAGCACGGCGCGCACACTCGCCAGATCGCCGGAGCCCAGTCCTCTGCCGATGAGCGCCTGCGCGGCGATCGCCAGCGCATCCAGGGCGAATGCGAGCGTTGCGAAGATCGTCAGCGCGACCTGGAACGCCGCAAGTTCGCCCGGCCCGAGCCGCGTCGCGGCGAAGACCGCGAGGAGCATGGCCGCGCGGAGGCTCGCCGTGCGCAGCAGCAGCCAGCCGCCCGCGCGGGCCGTGCGCCCGATCCCCGTCCGGTGGGGGAGCAGGGGAGCGCCGACCCGGCGGGCATGCCGCGCCACGATGACCGCGTAGACGAGCACCATCGCCCATTGAGCCGTCACCGTGCCGAGCGCGGAACCCGCGATCCCGAGGCGCGCCACGTAGATGAACAGGAAGTTCAGCAGGACATTCGCGCCGAACCCGGCGACGGCCACGACCAGGGGCGTCCGGGTGTCCTGCAGGCCGCGCAGCAGCCCGGTCGCGGCGTAGACGATGAGCATGGCCGGGAGGCCGAGCATGGAGAGCGAGAGGTAGCGCGCGGCCTGTTCGGTCACCCCGGGGGAGGCGCCGAACAGCCCGGCAAGGAACGGCGACGTCGCCCATCCCGCCGCGGCGAGGACGATACCCAGCACCAGCGCGAGCCAGCAGCCGTCGACGCCCGCCGCCACGCCACCGCGTTCGTCGCCCGCTCCCAGGCGGCGGGCGACCGCCGGCGTGGTGCTGTACGCCAGGAACACCATGAGGCCGACCACCGTCTGCAGCACCGCGCTCGCGATGCCGAGGCCGGCCAGCGGATCCACCCCGAGGTGACCGACCATCGCCGAGTCGGCGAGCAGGAAGATCGGCTCGGCCACCAGGGCACCCAGGGCCGGGATCGCCAGCCGCAGGATCTCGCGGTCGACCGGGCGATGGGGCGTGAGGTTCACGACGACTTACGCTAGCCCCACCGCGACGCTGTGTCGCACGGAGGGATGTCGGTGGCCGTCCCTACAGTGGACCCATGAGCCACCTGATGCCCGAACCGCTCGCCACCTGGACGTGGCGGCTCGAGCGGGTGCGCAGCGGTCGCACGGTGCTGACACGGGCGCAGGCGGCGACGGCGCGTGCCGATCTGGTGAGCGACCGCTCCGCCCACCCTGGCGAGTACGAGGGGTACGACGACGAGTACGCGGCGACGCTCGACGAGCTCGAGGTGCTGTCGCGGCAGGCGAATCGCAGTGACGACCTCCTGTCGGTGCTCGCTGCCGACCGCCGCCGGGCGGAACGGGAGGGGGTCGCCGGGGATGTGCCCGCGACGACGCACGGGATGGGGCGGGCGCGCGCCTCGCTCGCCGGTGAACACGACCGGGTGCCGAAAGGCCTGCCCGACGCGCTCGACCAGTGGGTGCACCGGCTGATCCGCTACCGCGCAGGCGTCAAGGTCATCTCGCCCCTCGAGGCTGTGCGCGCCGAGATCCGGCTGCGCAACGAGGCCGACCTGAATCCGGCCGCTTATCGCACGGGCGTCGCCGCCGGATACTACGGCCGGGTGATCCGGGAGCTCGGCGAGATCGCAACGGCCGAACGACCCGGCCGACGCGACGTAGGGAGCCGGGTGCGGGGGCTCGGCGAGGTGCTGGTCTGAGGGATGCGGTGGTCCGGCCACCGCGACGGACTCCTCGGCCCTCGTGTCCGGCTGAGCATCGCGCCGGAATGGATGCGCGGCGGCGGCGATCGCACCAGTACCATCGAGCGATACACGTGAGGTGATGGGGGGCGGGCCGTGAGTCCGATCGAGGCGGCGGGAGTGCTGGGGGTGTCGCCGTCCGCGACACGGGACGAGGTGCTGCAGGCGTATGCGGTGCGCGTCAGCGAGGCGGGAGCCGACGAGACGCGACGGGATGCGGTGACGGCTGCACGGGACGCGTTGCTCGCCGCGACATCCTGGCAGCTGCCGGGGCCGCCCGCGCCGGTCGTGCCGCAGCGGGCGCCGAGCGAGCAGCATCAGGTGCCGATTGCTCCGCAGTTGCCGCAGCAGCCCCCGACCACGGCGCAGATCACGCCGTCGTTCGCGCCGCCGCCGCCGTCGCAGCAGCAGCCGGCCGCGCTGCAGCCGCCGTCCGCGCAGCAGCCGCCGTCCGCGCAGCAGCCGCCGTCCGCGCAGCAGCCCATCTTCGCGCAGCCGTCGTTCGCCCCGCCCGCTCCGCGGCATTCCGCATCCCCGGGCGGTCCATACGCGAGCGGGCCCTATCCCGGGGGTCCGTATCCCGGCTACCCTCAGGCTGCTCCGTCCCAGCCCGGCCCTCCCTACGCCGGGCCCGGTGCACCTGGCCCGTGGTACCCGGGGCCGCCGCCGCGTCGCCGCCTTTCGACCGGCGCGATCGTGGGGATCACCGTGGGTGGCATCGCGGGCGGTCTCGTCATCCTGCTGGTGGCGGTGTTCGCGATCGCCGTGATCGGCGACAGCAGCCGTCGCCTGGCCGAGTCGGGGAGCAGCAGTTCGGCACCGTACGCCCCGCCGTCGGACACGCCGTCGTCCAGTCCCTCCGATGGCAGCACCGATCCGGCGACGGAGGACTATGACGTCGACGGCGTCCACGTGCACTACGTCGATGGCTGGACCTTCGAGCTCACTCCGACCCAGTCGTGCGTGGGCGCGACGATCACCGCCGGGTTCGCGGACAGCGTCGACGGCGACACTCTCGATGAGTGGACCGTCACCGCCGACCTGAAGGCCGGCGTGCCGTACGAGCTGACCATTCCGGACAGCGCCTCCACCCACCAGTACGTGGGAATCGACTCGATCGACTGCACCCAGACCTGATCCGGATTCATCCCCAACACAAGATTCACAAATTACTGAATACGGTGTAGCATCCCGTTTCATGGATTCAGTGATCGACGTCGCGGGCCTCGAGAAGAGATTCGGCCGCGTACGTGCTCTTGACGGACTCGACCTGACGGTGACCGCGGGCGAGGTCCACGGCTTCCTCGGTCCCAACGGATCGGGCAAGTCCACGACCATCCGCGTGCTCCTCGGGCTGGCCCGGGCGGACGGCGGCCGGGCGACCGTGTTCGGCGGCGACCCGTGGAGGGATTCCGTCGCCCTGCATCGCCGGCTCGCCTACGTCCCCGGCGACGTGAGCCTCTGGCCCAACCTCTCCGGCGGCGAGGCCATCGACCTGCTCGCCCGCCTTCGCGGCGGCACCGCCGACCGCTCCGGGTACGCCGCCCGCAAGAAGCGGCTCATGGATGTCTTCCAGTTCGACCCGACGAAGAAGGGCCGCGCCTACTCCAAGGGCAACCGGCAGAAGGTCGCGCTCATCGCCGCCTTCGCCACGCCGGCCGACCTCTACATCCTCGACGAACCCACCAGCGGGCTCGACCCGCTCATGGAGGCGGTCTTCGACGCCGAGATCGAGCGCGTCGCGGGCGAGGGAGCGACTGTGCTGCTGTCGAGCCACATCCTGTCCGAGGTGGAACAGCTGTGCGACCGGGTCAGCATCATCCGTGCCGGTCGTACGGTGGAGACGGGAACGCTCGACGAGCTGCGGCACCTGACCCGCACCGAGGTCGCTTTCAGCGCAGACGGCGTGGCCGCCGACGCCCTGTCGCAGCTGCCCGGCGCACACGAGCTTCAGGTGCAGAACGGGCGGGTGCGCTTCACAGCGGACAGCGACGCGCTGCCCCCGCTCCTCGCGGCGCTCTCGCGCGTCCCGGTGAGAGGGCTGACCGTGGCACCGCCGTCCCTCGAGGAGCTGTTCCTGCGGCACTACGGCGACGACCTGTCGGAGGATGCGGCCGCGAGCGAGACAGCGGCGCGGGTCGAGGTGGCGCGATGAGCGCGGCGACCGCCCGGGTCGAGCCGAGGACCCTGCGCGCCCGCACGCCGCGCGTTCGCACCGGTGCGACGCTGCGCGCGCTGATCCGCCAGCGGCTGCGGCGCGACCGCTGGCAGCTGCCGATCTGGCTGCTCTGCATCCCGCTCCTCGCCCTGTTCTCGGCGGGCAGCATCCACCAGACCTTCGGGAGCGACGCGAGCCGGGTCCAGCTGATCCGGCTAGCGATCGCCGACCCCACCATCCTGGTTCTGCGCGGGCTTCCGCAGGGCACGAGCCTCGCCTCGGTCACGTTCTTCGAGATCTTCTCCTTCCTCGCACTGCTCGCCGGCCTGATGAACACGTTTCTGGCGGTGCGCCACTCCCGGGCGGAGGAGGAGTCGGGTCGCGCCGAGCTGATCGCCTCGACCGCAGCCGGCCGGCTACTCCCGACGGCCGCGACGGTCATCTACGCGACCCTCGTCAACGTCGTCCTCGCGGTGCTCACGGCATGCGGGTTCGCCGTCGCCGGTCTCCCGCTCGCCGGGTCGTTCGTGGCGGGCGCGGCGACGGGAGGCGCCGGGCTCGCGTTCTTCGCCGCCGGGCTCCTCCTCGCGCAGGTGTTCAGCACCTCCCGCGGGACCAACGGCTTCTCGTCGGCCGTGGTCGTGCTCGCCTTCCTGCTCCGCGCCATCGGGGATTCGACCGGCACCGTGTTCGGCGACGGCACCCACGTGCGGTCCGCCTGGCCCACCTGGCTGAGCCCGATCGGGTGGGGTGAGCAGTTCGCCCCGTACACCGCCGACGACCTGCGGCCGTTGCTGCTCCAGCTCGGACTGGCGGCGGTGCTCGTGCTGGCGGTCTTCGCCCTGCAGTCCGTCCGCGACACCGGTGCCGGCATCATCCCGGAGCGGGCCGGACGCGCCGACGCCGCCGCGACTCTCGCCGGAACGTTGGGACTGGCCTGGCGGCTGCAGTGGCCGACGGTGCTCGGGTGGGCTCTCGGCGGCGCACTGACCGGCCTCCTCGCCGGCGCCCTCGGCAGTGTCGTCGGCAGCTCGATAGCGAACGACCCGAGCCTCTCGGGCATCCGGGATGCGATCGGGCACATCGGTGCGGGTGGGTCCGGTCCGCTCACCCAGCTCTTCATCTCGGCGATCTTCTCCATCGTGGGTGTCCTGGCCGCCGCGTGTGCGGTGCAGGCGGTGGTCCGCCTGCGCCAGGAGGAAGCCGCTGGGACGGCCGAGCTGCTCCTGGCCACCCCGGTGTCCCGGGCGCGCTGGTTGTTCTCCTTCGTCGTGGTCGGCCTCATCGCGGTCGTGGCCGTGCTGCTCGCCGCGGCCGTCGCCTCCGGTCTGTCGGCCGTCGCTGCCGGAGCGGATGCCTCCACCATCGGCGACTCCTTCGCCGCGGCGATCGCACAGCTGCCGGTCGCCCTCGTCTACCTCGGCGTGCTGACCCTGCTCTTCGTCGTGCTGCCGAGCTGGACCGTACCGGTCGCATGGGCGACGCTCGGCGTGGGGGCGTTCGTGGGCATCTTCGGCGGCCTGATGAACTTCCCCGACGCCATCCGCCACTTGTCGCCGTTCGCCGATGCGCCCGTCGTGGTCGGTTCGGTCGACTGGACAGGGGGATACTGGATGCTCGGCATCACGGCTGCCGCCCTCGTCGGGGCTGCTGCGCTGATCCGCCGACGAGACTTCGCCATCGGATAGCTGGCGCGAACGGAAAGACGGGATGGTCTCCATGGCCAGAGATGAGGCGGCGCTCGCTGAGGTGCTGGAGCATTCGGCTGCCGTCCTGACCGCCGCGGGCTTCCCCAAGATGCCGGCGCGCGTCCTCATGGCCCTCACGGTCACCGAGACGCCGGGGCTCACGGCGGCCGAGCTGGCCGCCCGCCTGGAGGCCAGCCCCGCCGCCATCTCCGGCGCCGTCCGCTACCTCTCGACGCTGGGCATCATCCGTCGCCTCTCTCAGGCGGGAAGCCGCCGCGACCGCTACGAGCTCCCCAGCGACTGGTACTCCCTCATGGTGCGCAACAGCCCGATCTACGGCGTCCTCGCCGAGCAGGCCGAGGCGGGTCTCGCCGCCGTCGGCGATCCGGCTTCGCCGGCCACCGAGAGGCTGTCCGACATGGCCGGCTTCTACCGTTTCATCCAGGTCCGGCTCCCCGAGCTCATCGGCGAGTGGGAGCGGGTGCGCGCCTCGCGCGAGCAGTGACACGGTAGCCGCTGGCCGGTAGCCCGCTGGGCCGCTGGGCGCGACGCCCACCGAACCACCCCTGTAACCGTCCATTCATGCACTGTTCGGTTGACCCCCTGATGGGGGTACGCGAGTGTCGGACGTGGCCCCCGGCCCGCCATCGGTGAGATGCCTTCGTGCTCTCGGGACCGATGAGCGTCTTCTCGGCACCACGGATCCTGAAAGGCACGTGACATGCACGGCACTCCACCCCGGCGTAAACGCTCCGGTCTTCGTCGCATCACCTCGTTCGCCGCGGGGCATCGCATCCTCGCCATCACAGCGGCCGGCTGCGCCCTCGCTCTCCTGGGTGGCGGCGTCGCCACCGCCACGACGCTCGCACTCGGCGACCGGCAGGTGGGGACCGCGTACCCCGACGGCCAGGTCGTCGCCTCCGGCCAGACCCTCCAGCCGATCGGCGATCGCGTGATGACGCCCTTCGGCAAGCTGATGGGCTCGGTCGTCAGCCCCGACGGCCGTTACCTCGCCGGGACGAGCGCCGACCGCTCGGTCGACCTCCAGGTGTTCGATCTGAACAGCTACAAGCCGGTCGCGGCGGCGGGCACTCTCGCGGCGGCCTCCTTCGCCACGGCGGCCACCAACGCGGGCTACGGGAACATGGCGTACCGGAAGATCTCGGACGGCTCGGTCGGCCAGGAGGGCCCGGTCTTCTCGCCCGACGGCAAGTTCCTCTTCGAGCCGGTCGCTACGGGCATCGTCCGCTATCCGTTCAACGCCGACGGGTCGCTCGGCGCGGGCACCACGATCGGCATCCCGACCGTGGGCGGTCTCGAGGCTCTCACGGCCGGGATGACCTTCTCCCCGGACGGCTCGACGCTGTACGCGGCGGTCAACGGGCAGAACACCGTAGTCGCGATCGATCCGGCCGGCGGCAGCATTCTGCGCAGCTTCGCCGTCGGGATCGCACCCCGCCAGCTGACCTTCGCCGGCGGCAAGCTCTACGTCGCCGACGAGGGCGGTCGCCAGGCGGTCGCCGGCGACGCGACGATGGGCTCGTACGGGACGCAGGTTCCGGCGGACACCACGCTGGGCATCTCCACCACCGGTACGGTCAGTGTGATCGACACGGCGGATCCCTCCGCAGCGGTCGCGACCATCCCGGTCCAGCTGCACCCCACGGCGATGCACCTCGACGGCACGACGCTCTACGTCGTCAACACCAACAGCGACACCGTCTCGGTCATCGACACGACCTCAGGCGCGGTCGCCCAGACGATCGCGACGCAGCCCTGGGCGTCCTCCACCACGGGCTACCAGCCGACGGGGATCACCCAGCAGGGCGACCACCTGCTGGTCTCCCTCGGCAGCGCCAATGCGATCGCGGTCTACACCGTCGACCGGAAGGACCCCCGCGACCCGGCCAGCTTCATCGGCCTCCTGCCGACGGACTACTTCCCCGAGAATGTCGCCACGGCAGGGGGCAGGATCGTCGTCACCAACACCCGCGGGATCGACGCGCGCGGCCCGGCGCTGACGTTCAACAAAGGCACCGGTACGACGCCGGCGACCGGGCACGGGACGCACTCGACCACGGCATCCCTCACCCGGTTCACGCTCCCGAGCGACAAGGAGATCCGCGCCTACACCGGCAAGGTGTTCGCGCAGAACGGCTGGGACGGCAAGTCGGTGCTCCAGGCGCAGGGCGACGGCGGCAACGCGCTGAAGGCCATACCGAAGCGGGTCGGCGACCCCTCGGCGATCAAGCACGTGTTCCTGCTCGTCAAGGAGAACCGCAGCTACGACCAGCTGTACGGCGACATGAAGCAGGGCAACGGGGATGCGTCCCTCGCCCAGTTCGGCGCCAAAGTGACGCCCAACCAGCATGCTCTCGCCAGCCAGTTCGGACTCTACGACAACACGTACGACATCGGGACGAACTCCGCCGAAGGCCACAACTGGCTCATGCAGGGCGACAACACGGCCTACACCGAGACCAGCGCCGGCGAGTACACCCGCTCGTACGACACGGAAGAGGATGTGCTCGGCCACCAGCGGTCCGGCTTCCTCTGGAACTCGGTCCAGAGCGCGGGCAAATCGGCGAAGAACTTCGGCGAGTTCGAGTACGGCGAGGGCAAGCCGGCCGGTGCCACCTGGCAGCAGTACTACTGCACCGCGAAGGATGTGATGAGCGGCGGCGACCCGTCGAAGCTGTTCGATCCGTCGCTGCAGCTGCACGCGAGCTCCGCCATCCCGTCCCTGAACGCGATCACCGACCCCAATGCCGCGCCGTTCGACTTGGCCGTGCCGGACATCTACCGGTACGAGACGTGGAAGCAGGACTTCGAGAAGAACGGCCCGGCCAACTTCAACATGGTCTGGCTCTCCAGCGACCACACCGGTGGGACCGCAGACCCGGAGGCCCAGGTCGCCGACAACGACCTCGCCGTCGGCAAGATCGTCGACGAGATCTCGCACTCGCCGTACTGGAAGGATTCGGCGATCTTCGTTGCCGAGGACGACACGCAGGACGGCGCGGACCACGTCGACGGCCACCGCGCCCCGGTGCAGGTGATCAGCCCCTACGCGGTCCACGGCAAGACGGTCAGCACCTTCTACTCGCAGATCAACATGATCCGGACGATCGAGCAGATCCTGGGCGCCCAGCCGCTGAACCAGAAGATCGCGGCGGCGACCCCGATGGAGGATGCCTTCACAGACAAGGCCGACCTCACCCCGTACACCGCCGTGGCGAACACGGTGCCGCTCACCGAGGGCGTCGTCACCGCGCCGGCCTGCGGCTACGACACGCTCGGAGCCACGGGACCGCAGGCGGATGCCGTGAACAAGGCCGCAGCGAAGGCGGCCGAGATCCCCGCGGCCGAGCAGGCGACGGCGGCGAAGTGGCAGAAGTGGGCCGAGAAGCAGCACTTCACCGGAACGGCGAAGCACGCGGCGATCCCGGACTACGACAACCCGCAGCTGATGAACCGCTGGACCTGGTATCAGACGCACCACTGGACCTCGCCCTACCCGGGCGACGCGAAGATCTATGGCCCGGATGACGTGCCGGGCATCCCGGCCGGCGCCACCGGCGACGGCGACTGACCTCCGCTCGCCGAACACACGACGGCCCCGGCGCACACGCGTCGGGGCCGTCGGGTGTTCCCTGGCTCGGCGCTCGGCGCCCGACCGGGACTCAGAACACGTACTCGAGCAGGTCGAGCCCGACGGCCCGCATCCCCTCGATGACGGCGAGACGCTCGGGGAGGCTGGTGTCGTCGAAGTAGGTGGACACGACATAGGTGACGCCCGCGCGCGGACCGCGCAGGACGCCGACCTCGCTGCGGACCCCCGCATCCGTCCCCGTCTTGTTGACCAGCAGGATGCCGTGCTCCGGATGGCGGTGGGAGTGCGGATCGAGGCCGAAGGCACTGGACACCAGCGAGAAGTCGCTGTTCAGCGAGAGCCACGAGACCACGCGCTGGCTGGTGGCGGGGTTGACGATCTCGCCCCGCGCAAGCGCCGAGAACAGCCAGGTGAGCTCGTTCGCGCTGCCCACGGAGAGCTGCGGCGCATCGTCGGGGCCGCGATGGTCGCGCACCAGGTCGAGGAGCGCCGTGCGCGTGAGGCCGAGGGATTCGGTGCGGGCGCTCACCGCCTCCAACCCGACCCGCCGCAGCAGGACGTTGGTGGCGAGGTTGTCGCTCGACGCGCCGACGAGGGCGGCCAGGTCGGCGACGGGGAGGGACGGCACGTGCAGGTGGTGCCAGATGCCCGAGTCGCCGGCGACATCGCGCGGGTCGCGATCGAGGTGCGCGAGGGGACTCAGCTCGCCCGACTGGAGGCGCGCGGCCACCTCGACGAGAAGCAGCACCTTGCCGATGCTGGCCGTCGGCATGACCACGTGGTCGTCGACCGAGAAGAGTACCGTGCCGGTCGCCAGATCGGTCGCCCGGGCGGAGACCTGCACACCGGAGACGGCGAGCCGCCCGAGAGCGTCGAACCCGCGGCTGAACGACTCGGTGGACCCAGGAGCGCGATGCCGGCCGCGGCGGGTATTCGCCTGACGGGCCCGGCGTTCGGACTCTTGAGCCTGGATCGTCACAGTGTCGCTGGGTCTTTCTTCCGAGTGTCGTGTACCGGAAACCGCGGCGGCCGTGGTCGGCCCCGCTGCCGCCGCCGCGAGGGTTTCCGCGACAGCGACAGGGACGATGTTACCCCGTGTGCGGGGGCCATGGAGCGCCGGATCGGCCGAACATCGGACGGATGCGGCGCCGACTCACCAGATCGTGACGCGCTCCTCCGGTGCCAGCCACAGCGCGTCGCCCTCCGACACCTGGAAGGTGTCGTAGAACGCGTCGATATTGCGGACGATCTGGTTGCAGCGGAACTCGTTCGGCGAGTGCGGGTCGATCGCGAGAAGGCGGATGACCTCCTCGTCGCGTCCCTTCTGCTGCCAGGCCTGCGCCCACGACAGGAAGAACCGCTCGGAGCCGCTGAGCGCGTCGACGACAGGGGGCTCCTCGCCGTTCAGCGAGAGCAGGTACGCCTTCCACGCGATGCCCAGCCCGCCCAGGTCGCCGATGTTCTCGCCGATGGTGAGCGCTCCGTTCACGTGGTGGTCCGGCACCTGCGCCGGTGCGAGCGCGTTGTACTGCTCGATCAGGCTCGCCGTGCGCTTCTCGAAGGCGGCACGATCCGCTTCCGTCCACCAGTCCTCGAGACGTCCGTCTCCGTCGAACTTGGAGCCCTGGTCGTCGAAGCCGTGCCCGATCTCGTGTCCGATCACGGCACCGATCGCGCCGTAGTTGGCCGCCGCATCCCGCTCGGCGTCGAAGAACGGGAACTGCAGGATGGCCGCGGGGAACACGATCTCGTTGAAGCCGGGGTTGTAGTACGCGTTGATCGTCTGCGGGGTCATGAACCACTCGTCGCGGTCGATCGGCGAGCCGATCTTGCCCAGTTCGCGGTTGAACTCGAACAGGGCGGCAGCGCGGACGTTCCCGACGAGGTCCGTGGGGTCGAGCTCGAGGCGGGAGTAGTCGCGCCACTTCACCGGGTAGCCGATCTTCGGCGTGAACTTCTCCAGCTTGTCCAGCGCGCGCCTGCGGGTCTCCGCGCCCATCCATTCGAGGTTCTGGATGCTCTGCCGGTACGCCTCGATCAGGTTGGCGACCAGCGCATCCATCCGATCCTTCGCCGCCGGCGGGAAGTGCTTCTCGACGTAGGCGCGGCCGACGGCCTCGCCCATGGCGCCCTCGACGAGCGAGACACCGCGCTTCCAGCGGGCCCGCAGCTCCGGGGTTCCGGTCAGCGTCCGGCCGTAGAAGTCGAAGTTCGCCTCGACGAAGTCGCCCGAGAGGTAGGGCGCCGCGCCGTGGATGACCTGCCAGGCCAGCCAGTCGCGCCACGACTCCAGGCGGTCCTCGGTGAGGAGGCCCGCCAGCCCGGTGGTGAAGGACGGCTGACGCAGGACCACCTCGGCCAGCGCGTTCTGCGGCGCGCCGAGCGCCTGCGCCCAGACATCGAGGTCTGCCGCCTGGCCCGCGACCGCTCCGCCGTCGAAGAGGGTCGTGGCGTCGGCCCACGAGAACAGGTTGTACGTCTTCTCGGAGTCGCGCGAGGCCACGTTGTCCCAGTGCTGCGAGGCGATCGCCGTCTCCAGGTCGAAGACGCGCTGCGCCCTGCCCGGCGCGTCGTCGAAGCCGGCGAGTTCGAACATCCGCTCGATGTGGCCGACGAAAGCCTCACGGATCGGCGCGAAGTGCTCCTCACGGAAGTACGACTCGTCCGGCAGCGAGATGCCCGACTGCTCGAGGAAAACGAGGTACCGCTCGGGATCGCCCGGATCGTTGTCGACGAAGAGCTGGTAGAAGCCGCCGAGCCCACGACGCTCCAGCTTGCCGATCGTCTCGAGGAGGCTCGGGATGCTGTCGACGCCCTCCGCGAACGTCAGCTCGTCGCGGATGGCCTCGACACCGAGCGCGTCGATGCGGTCCTCGTCCATGAAGCTCGTGAAGAGGTCGCCGAACTTCCGATCCTCCGTGCCTTCCGGCGCGTTCTGGGCCTGCTCGACGATCTCCCGGACCGCGGCCTCCGCCTCCTCCGCCAGGATCATGAACGACCCCCAGCGGGCCTTGTCGGCCGGTATCTCGGTGCGGGCGATCCACTTGCCGTTCACGTGCCGGAAGAGGTCGTCCTGGGGACGGGTGGCGGGGTCGAGTTCGTCGATGTGGATGCCGGAGTCGAGCGTCATGCGCCCAGCCTACGGGTCAGGCTGCAGCGCGGGCCACTGACGACAGGCGCCGCCAGGAGAGCGCGAACAGGGCGGCCAGGGCCAGCTCGGCGAGGATGGAGGCGACGCCGGACACGCTCCCGAACCCGGCGACCGAGAAGCCGATGTTGATCACGGCCAGGAGCCCGTAGATCGCCGCGAGCGCCCCACTGAGGAGGGGCCGGTTCGTCATCCGCCACCAGGGCCGCGCCGCCCGGACGGACTCGCCGCGGCCGCGGAAGAGGCGGCTCGCCAGATACCAGCCGATGACCTGCAGCACCGTCAGGATGATCGATCCCGCTTCGGAATGAAAGGCGTCGAGGAGGAGCGCGAGCACCGCGCTGATGGCGACGAGCACCCCGATCACGACCGCCTTCTGGCCGGAAGTGGTGAAGCGCATGTCGTTCCCCCTGGTGTTGAGCATTGAGTATGCCAGCACACGCCGCCTGGCGCCGGGAGGCTCGCCGTGCCGCCCGGACGGGGTGGGGCGGGGGAGGCGCCGAGTTCGTATGCTTGCCCGGTGACCATCGCACCCTCCGGCGGGACCCCGTCCCCAGCCGGAACCCCGCCGCCGGCCCGCACCGCGCCGCCCGGCTGGTACGGCGACCCGTTCGACGCGCGCTTCCTCCGATGGTGGAGCGGCGCCGCGTGGACCCCGTACACGTATTCCGTCCGGGCCCTGCAGCCGGCGGCGCGCCCGAAGCCGCCGCACAAGTGGATCGGTCGCTTCGGCGGGTGGATCATCGTGGCGGCCAGCGCCTTCATCTGGCTCTGGCTCTTCGGCTTCAACTGGCTCATCACCGCGATCTCACCGCATCCCGACGCCCACGGGCCCGCGGTGCTCTCGCCGTTCCTCCTTCTCACGGGCGCCGCGACGGTGGCGACCGCCATCCTCTACACGATGGCCTACCGGTTGCGGCGGGATGACGGGCTGACGGCATCCCGTCTCGTGATCATCGCCGGCGTCGGCGGCCTTGCGGCCACGCTCCTGGCCGCGCCGGTGAACAGCATCATCGACGTGCTGAGCGGCGGCACGGCACTGCACCCGAGCGGGCTCGCCCTGGTGCTCGCGGGCGTGGTCGAGGAGTTCGTCAAGATCGCCGCGGCCGTCGTCCTCGCGTGGAAGCTGCCCGTGAAGAACGCACGCATCGGTCTGTTCGTCGGCGGGGCCGTCGGGATCGGCTTCAGCGTCATCGAGAACCTCGGCTACCTGATGGAGGCGTTCGCCCGAGGTCAGCTCAACGGCCTCGGCCTGGGGATGTTCGTGGAGACGGTGATCGGCCGGGAGCTCACCGGGCCGTTCCTCCATCCGGTCTTCTCCGCGCTGCTGGGTGCCGCGGTCTTCGGCGCCGCGCGGGCGGGCCGTTTCCGCCTGACCTTCGGCGTCGTGCTGGCCTATCTCGGTGTGGCCGCCGCTCACGGGATCTTCGACGGCGCCATCTGGCTGGCACAGATCCTGCCCTGGCCGCTCGTCGCCCGCGGGGGCGCGATCCTGCTCTTCTATCTGGTCTTCGTCCTGGCGAGCGGGTTGGCGTGGCTGCTCATCGCCCGGCGCATCCGGCGCTCCGCCGAGCGGCGAGCGGCGATGGAGGCGTCCGCCGGCTGACTACCGCACCAGGGTGCCGGCGAGCGCGAGGTATTCGCGGGCCTTCGCGTCGGGCAGGTACGCCCTCGCCAGCGCGTTGCCGATCGCCGGAAGCGCCAGCACATCCGGGTACGCCAGGTAGAGCGTCTCGTACGTCGGATTGAACTTGCTCTTGAACGAGAACAGCGAAGCGAAGCCGTACGCGGGCTCGAGCGTCCGCCCGAGGAACGCGAGCAGACGATCCATCGTCGTGCCTTCGTCCGGCCCGTCGCCCTCGGCGAGAGGCTTGGTCGCCAGCGGGGCGCCGGACAAGCTGAGCACCTCGACGCCGGCGTCGCGCATGTGCTGCGCGGCAGAGGCGATCACGAACTCCATGATCCCGGACATCGAGCCGTCCGCCCGCCGCATGAAGTCGATGGTCCAGCCGACCACCCGCCCGTCCCGCCAGCTCGGCAGCCAGCTCGTGACGGCCTGCAGTCCGCCGTCGGGATCGAAAGCGAGGTAGAGCCGCACGTCCCGGTCCTTCAGCTCGTCGATGCCGCCGAGCGTGAAGCCCATCTCGGGCAGCTCCTTCTCGGACACCCACTGCTCGCTGAGGGAGGTGATCTGCGTCTGGATGAGCGGCGAGAGCTCGTCCCAGCTCGTCCAGAGGGTGGAGATCTGCGCCTTGATCCCGCGATTGTGGGCCTGCAGCACCTTCTGCCAGGGCTTGCCCACCAGGTCGAAGCTCTGCGGGTGCATCAGCGTCTCCTGGCCGACCGACATCGACGGCCAGCCGAGCGCGTCGAACACGGGCAGATACTCGCCGTGGATGCTGTAGAACACCGGGACCCAGCTGTTGACGTCGCAGAACTGGACGAACTCCGCGATCGTGCGTTCCGCTCTCTCCGGCCGGCAGACCGGGTCGGAGAGGGTGACCGCGATCCCGCCGACGACCCGGTAGGCGATCGCGGACTCGCCGTCCGAGCTGAACCAGTACACGTTGCCGGGCCAGGTGCCCATGAAGCCGAGCGTGCCGCCGCCGCCCAGGCGCAGCAGGGCCCGGAAGTGCTCCTCGTCGGCCAGGGTCCGCCCGGTGAAGGTGGCGCGGTACACCTGCAGGGTGGCGAAGACGACCACGGTCCAGAACGCCGTCCCGACCCACTGGAAGAGGAAGACGACCAGGGGCGTGGTCGGGACGATCGGCGTCCCGAGCGCCGAGAGGAATCCGGCGGGAACGAACCGGCGCAGAGTGGATGCGAACACGTCGCCCACGCTGGCGTCCGGCACGAACTCGGTGAGCGAGGAGAGCGCCGCCACCAGGTAGGCGAGGGCGAGCAGGCCGAACGAGCAGACGACGACGATCACGAACCGGGCGATGGCTTCGCGGGGCGAGCGGATCTGGAACTGCCGCCGGGTGACGACGAGCAGGACGAGCGACGCGACCGGGACGAGCATGGCCGCGAACAGCCACACGAGCACCTCGATCGCCGGAACGAGAGCCTGAGGGCCCTCCGCCTCCAGCTCGATATCGCCGGTGAGCGCAGTGAACGGCAACAGGAGCATGACGACGTTGACGACGATCCCGAGTAGCAGCGCGAACCGGCGGCCGCGACGCAGCCCGATCGCGGTGAGGATGAGCAGCGCAAGCGGCAGCACCGAGAGCAGCAGTGCTCCGGGCCCCTGGACGGACACCATCGTCAGGTCGTCGTGACAGGCGATGGTGTACGAGGCGTCGCAGCGCGCCAGCACTTCGGGGACGTTCACGCGCGGCTGCTCGAAGAGCGCGGCCACGAACGACAGCGGGCCGAAACCGCCCGGCGGCAGCAGGGCGAGCAGCGGACCGAAGGCCGTGATGGCGACGACCGCTGCGACGAGGTTCCGCGTCTCCGCGTGCGAACTGCGACGCAGCCGACGGAGACCGTCGCGTCGGAGCAGCACGCCGAGTCCCAGCCCGAGGAACGCGGCGATCAGCCGGTAGGCGTTGTTCTGGTCGCCGTTGTACAGCACGAACACGAGCAGGACGGCGAACGTCAGGAGCCGGATGCGCCTGCGCCACAGCGAGCTCGCGAACGCGCTCGCCGTGGTCAGCGCACCCACGATGCCGATCGTCGGGTCGAGGGTGAAATCGAATCGGGTGACGTTCGCCCAGATCTCCCCGGCGCCCGCCGCCGTCCACTGCAGCAGGACTCCGAGGGCGATGCCCACAACACCCGTGATGAGGAACGCGAGGACCGCCCGGGCGGTGCCGAGCAGCCGCTCCGCCGTGGCCATGACGACCACGGCGAGCAGCACGGTGATGACCAGTTGGACCGGGTCCTCGGGCACGAACAGCGCCGTGAACGGAGTCCACCAGGATCCGCTCTCGACGGTCGTCGTGACCCCGGCGGCCCACGTCATCGTGGCGCTGCCGGCGGACGCGGCGCTCCACAGCGTCCCGGTCGCAACGGACGTCGCCAGCACCACGAAGGCCAGAGCGATCCCGGCCGGAGCGACTCGCGCGTAACGCGCCACGACGTTCCGCGTCTCTGCGGTGCTCACGCCGGCCTCTGTCACGGTGGAGTCCGTCCCGGGCCTTCTCCGACCGCCCCGGTCAGATCTCGCGGAGGCGCTCGGCGAGGTAGCGGTCGAGGCCCTCGAGCGGGATGCGCTCCTGCTGCATCGAGTCCCGGTCGCGCACCGTGACCGCGTCGTCCTCGAGCGAGTCGAAGTCGACCGTCACCGCGAGCGGCGTGCCGATCTCGTCCTGCCGGCGGTAGCGGCGCCCGATCGCGCCCGAGTCGTCGAAGTCGACGTTGCGGCGCTTGCGGAGCCGGTCGGCGAGCCCGCGGGCGAGCGGCGAGAGGGCCTCGTTGCGCGACAGCGGCAGCACGGCGACCTTGACCGGCGCAAGGCGCGGATCCAGGCGCAGGACCGTGCGCTTGTCGGTGCCGCCCTTCGCGTTCGGGACCTGCTCCTCGTCGTAGGCGTCGACCAGGAACGCCATGAGCGCGCGGGTCAGGCCGAAGGACGGCTCGATCACGAACGGGACGTAGCGCTCGTTCTTGTTCTGGTCGAAGTAGCTCAGGTCTTTGCCGGAGTGCTCGATGTGGGTCTTCAGGTCGAAGTCGGTGCGGTTGGCGACACCCATCAGCTCGCCCCACTCGCTGCCGACGAAGTCGAAGCGGTACTCGATGTCGATCGTGCGCTTCGAATAGTGGGCCAGCGCTTCCTGGGGGTGCTCGAAGCGGCGGATGTTCTCCGGCTTGATGCCGAGCTCGGTGAACCATTCCCAGGCCAGGTCGATCCAGGTCTCGAACCACTGCTCGTCGGTTCCCGGCTCGACGAAGTACTCGATCTCCATCTGCTCGAACTCGCGCGTGCGGAAGATGAAGTTGCCCGGCGTGATCTCGTTCCGAAAGGCCTTGCCGATCTGGCCGATGCCGAACGGCGGCTTCTTCCGCGAGGTCTGCAGCACCGAGGCGAAGTCGGTGAAGATGCCCTGCGCCGTCTCCGGTCGCATGTAGTGCAGGCCGGACTCGTCGTCGACGACGCCGAGGAAGGTCTTCATCAGCCCCGAGAACTGGCGGATCGGCGTCCACTGGCCGACCTTGTCGGGGTGGTCCGGGTCCGCGATGTCGTCGAGCCCGTTGACCGGCGGATGCCCGTGCTGGGCCTCGTACGCCTCGAACAGGTGGTCGGCCCGGTACCGCTTGTGCGTGACCAGCGACTCCGTGAGCGGGTCGCTGAACACCTGGACGTGACCGGAGGCCTCCCAGACCGGAGTCGGCAGGATGATGGCCGAGTCGAGACCGACCATGTCGCCGCGGCCGCGCACGAAGGCGTTCCACCACTCGCGCTTGATGTTCTCCTTCAACTCCACACCGAGGGGGCCGTAGTCCCACGCCGATCGGGTCCCGCCGTAGATCTCGCCGGAGGGGAAGACGAATCCGCGGTGCTGCGCCAGCGTGATGACGGAATCCAGCCTGGTGGGTGCGGCCATGGTGCTCCCTGTGCGGTACGGGTGGGGTGGGGACCCGTCCATCCTACTGAGGAAGCGCCCAGCGCCGATTCCGCAGGCGAGCAGTCAATCCGCGGCCGGGCGGAAGTCCTGCTCCAGGATGGCGTAGACCGCGGTGTCCGACCATTCGCCCTTGAAGATCTCCGTCTCGCGCAGCAGTGCCTCCTGACGCATCCCGATGCGCTCGCACAGGCGAGCGGAGGCGTCGTTGCGCGCGTCCAGCTGCGCGAAGACACGGTGGGCGCCGAGCGTGTCGAAGCACAGCTCCAGGATGCGCTGCGCGGCCTCCGTGGCGTAGCCGCGGCCGTGCACGGCGGGGTGGAAGACCCATCCCATCTCGAACTTGCCCCACGTCGCGTTCTTGAGGAACAGGCTGATGTCGCCGATCACGCGTCCTGCGCCGCCCTCGGCATCCGCCAGCTCCACGGCGAAGACGATGCCGTCGCCGTTCTCGGCGAGGCGGTTCATCGCGATGCGTTTGCGCAGGTGCTCGGCCGACTCGTCGTGGTCGTGCACCTCCCAGTAGAGGTAGCGGACGACGTCCTTCAGCTTCTGGTAGGCGTGCACATCCTCGAGGTCGCCGGTGTTGAGCGGACGCAGCACCAGGCGCTCCGTGCGCAGCACCTCGGCGGCGTAGGGGAGCCCGGTCGCGCCGTGCGGCGCCACGGCCGTCGTCGCGGTGGTCGTGGCGGTCGTGGTGGCTTCGTCGCTCACAGTCGCTCCTTCGAGTGGGCCGGGCCCGGATGCGGGGTCGGGATGCGCGGTCAGGATGCGGCCGACTCGTCGTCCACGGCGGTGAGCGATGCGGGATGCTCTGCCGCCTCCACCTCCACGCCGAAGAGCGCTGCGACCGCCTCGGCGAACGACGGCGCGTCGCCCGCACGGGCCAGCTCCCGTGCACGCACGGACGGGGTGTGCAGCAGAACGCCGGCCAGGTGGCGAAGAGCCGCCTCCGTCTGCTCGCTCGAGTCCCCGCGGTTCCGCGCCCGCTCGATCTCGGCGTCGAGGATGCCGAAGACGTGCGTGCGCAGGGCGACGAGCGCGGGCGTCACCGCCTGCTCCGCCGTCTGGGCGCGGTACTCGGCGGCGGCGGCATCCACGATGCTGCGTGCGTCGTCCACGCTGCCCTGCAGCTCCTTCAGGGGCGCGTGGATGCTGATGGTCTCGAGGTCGAGCAGCTCGACACCCGCGAGCTCGGCGACGGCGGGGTCGACGTTGCGGGGGAGGCCGAGGTCGACGACCAGCCGGCGGTCGGCTGCGCCCGGCCGGCGCAGGGCGTCGGCGAGCAGCGGCTCGGTGAGGACGTAGTCGGTGACGGCGGAGCAGGTCACCACGAGGTCGCTCTCGGCGAGCACGTCGAGGAGATCGTCGGAGGACACGGCCCCGATGTCGTGCGACAGCGCGAAGGCTGCCGCGCGACCGGAGGGGGAGTAGACCCGCACATCGTGTGCGCCGCGATCGCGCAGCGCCGCGAGGCTCGCGCCGGCGTACTTGCCCGTGCCGACGAGCAGCACCCGCGTCTGCGCCCAGTCGCTGACCCGGCTCTCGGCGAGGTCGAGGGCCAGCCGTACCAGAGACCGGCCGGCGGACATGATCTCTGTACGGTTCTTCACACCGCGGGAGGTGCGGGAGGCCACCTGGAACAGCCGTTCGAGCTCGCTGGTGACCGATCCGGCGCTCCGGGCGATGTCGAGCGCCCGGCGGACCTGGCCAGCGATCTCGCCCTCGCCGACGACCACGGACTCCAGCCCGCTCGTCACCGCGAAGAGGTGCTCGGCGACCGCGTGGTCGCTGTAGACCGCACTGGAGTCGCGCAGGGTCTCGGCGTCGATCCCGGATGCCGCGCTCACCGCGTCCAGCACCGCCTGTGCCGATGCCGCCTGGCCTGCGGGATGCGAGCCGTCGATATCGAGGTAGGCCTCGAAACGGTTGCAGGTGGCGAGGACGACGGACCCGGCCACGGCGCCCGTGCGCTCCGCGAGTGCGGCGGTCACGGCAGGAGCGTGACGCTCGAGCCGTTCCAGGAGGTCGAAGTCCGCCGTCCGGTGGCTCGACGAGAAGCACAGAAGCACGGGCAAATCCTACGCTCGCGTCAGGGCAACCTCGAATCGGCGGCTCAGCTTCCATTCAGCCCCCGGGCTCCGACTCATCCGCGCACTGGCAGAATCGAGGTGTGACCACCCTCTCAGCCGACCATCCGCTCGCTTCCGGACGCACCGCGTCCAGCCCTCTCGTGCGGGCCTATCAGGGCGAGCGGCAGGTGGTCACGCCCGTGTGGTTCATGCGGCAGGCGGGCCGGTCGCTCCCGGAGTACCGCGAGCTCCGCGTCGGTACGAGGATGCTGGACGCCTGCCTCGACCCGGCCACGGCCAGCGAGATCACCCTGCAACCGGTCCGCCGGCACGGCGTGGATGCGGGCATCTTCTTCAGCGACATCGTCGTGCCGCTCAAGCTGGCCGGCGTGGATGTCGAGATCGTTCCGGGCAAGGGCCCGGTGTTCGCCGAGGCGGTGCGCACGGCAGCCGACGTCGACCGGCTGACCGCTGTCGATCCCGCATCGTTCGGCGCGGAGGTCTTCGCGCCCATCCAGGAGGCCGTGCGGCTCACGGTGGCGGAGCTGGGAGCGACGCCGCTGATCGGCTTCGCCGGCGCGCCGTTCACCCTCGCCGCCTACCTCGTCGAGGGCGGTCCCTCGAAGGATCACATCCGCGCCCGCACCCTGATGCACGCCGATCCCGCCGCGTGGTCGCGTCTGATGGCGTGGACGGCCGATCTCTCGGGCGCTTTCCTGCGCGCGCAGGTTCTCGCCGGCGCCAGCGCCGCCCAGCTGTTCGACTCGTGGGCGGGCGCCCTCTCGCTGCACGACTACGCCGCGCTTGTCGCACCGGCGTCCGCCCGGGCGCTGTCGCACGTGCGTGATCTCGCCTACGAGATCCCGGCGACCGCGACGGTGGACGGGTTCGAGCCACCGATCGACGCGGTGCTGCGCAATGTCCCGATCGTCCACTTCGGGGTCGGCACCGGCGAACTGCTGAAGGCGATGCACGAGGTGGGCGCGGACGCGGTGGGCGTCGACTACCGCATCCCGCTCGACGAGGCGAGCCGCCGGCTGGGCCACGTGGTCCCGTTGCAGGGCAACGTCGATCCCGCGATGCTCGACGCGCCGTGGCCCGTGCTGGAGGCGCATGTCCTCGACGTGCTGGACCGCGGACGCGAAGCGCCCGCCCATGTCCTGAACCTCGGCCACGGCGTCCCTCCCGAGACCGATCCGACCGTGCTCACCCGGGTGGTCGAGCTGGTGCACGGGTGGCGGCCGGAGTGAGCGAAGAGCGGATGGCCGGCGGCGACCCCGGGCCCGGCGAGGACCTCGGCGACGAGATCCGCCAGGCCATCGAGGCGCCGCCGACCCGCGTCGTCGTCATCGGCGGCGGCCTGGCGGGCCTGGTCGTAGCCCGCGAATGCGCGCGTCCCGGCTTCGAGGTGACGCTTCTCGAGGCCGGCGACCGCGTGGGCGGCAGTGTCGCGCCTCTGGACCTCGGCGGGATGACCCTCGATGCGGGCGCGGAGAGCTTCGCCACCCGGGGCGGTCACGTCGCCGAGCTGCTGCACGACCTCGACCTCGACGACGACGTGGTCGAACCGAATCCGTCCGGCGCCTGGGTGCGCCACGGGTCCCGATCGGTGCCCCTCCCCGAAGCCGGACTGCTCGGCATCCCCAGCTCGCCGCTCGCGAAGGACGTGGCGGACGCGATCGGCTGGTCCGGCGCTTTCCGCGCGTACCTCGACCGCCTCATCCCGGTGCTGAAGATCGGGCAGGAGCGGCGGCTCGGCACCCTCGTGCGCAGGCGGATGGGGCAGAAGGTCCTCGACCTTCTCGTCGCGCCCGTCGCGACCGGCGTCTACTCGGCCGCCCCGGACGAACTGGATGTGGATGTCGTCGCTCCCGGACTCAACGCCGCGCTGACACGGCTGGGCTCGTTGTCCGGTGCCGTCGCCGAGCTGCGGTCGGCCTCGAAGGCGGGAAGCGCTGTCGGCGGGATCCGCGGCGGGATGTGGCGGTTGCCGCAGGCGCTCGCCGCGGACATCGCGACCCGCGGGGGAGTCGTCCGGACGGGCGCGGCGGTCGCCGCACTCGAGCGGTGGACCGCGCCCACGGCGGAGGAGACGGCGCAGGCGCTCGTGGAGGGCGTGCTCGCGGACGCCCTCGGCGATGCGGCGGACCCCGCGGCGGTCTCCGCGGAGCCGCAGGGCGAGGAGGTCGCGGAGGACGCGCGCCCGGCGCGCTGGCTCGTCCGCCTGGAGGACGGCGACGAGCTCCCGGCCGATGCCGTCGTGCTCACAACGCCGGCCGACGCATCCCTCGCGCTGCTCGCCTCCCTCGACCCGGACCTCGCGGCGCTGGGCGAGCTCGACTGGCCGGCGGCCTCCAGCGTCGAGCTGGTGACCCTCGTCGTCGCGGACGACCGGCTCACGACCGCTCCCGTGGGGACCGGCGTGCTTGTCGCCGACGTCCCGGGGAACGACGTCCGGGCCAAGGCGATGACGCACTCCAGCGCCAAGTGGGCGTGGGTCGCGGAGGCGGCGGGAACCGGTCGCCACGTCGTCCGCCTCTCGTACGGACGCGCCGGTCGCCCGGCCGAATCCCTGGCCCTGGGGGATGCGGAACTGAGGGCCCAGGCGATCGAGGACGCCTCGCGTCTGCTGAATATTCCGATCGCGGAATCCGCCGTGACTGCATTCGCCCGGACCCCCTGGACGAACGCCCTCCCGTATGCGACAGTGGGGCAGCGGGAACGCATCCAGCGGGTCCGCACCGAGGTCGACGGTGTCGAGGGTCTCGAGGTCACCGGGTCCTGGCTGACCGGCACAGGCCTCGCCTCCGTCATCCCGGATGCGCGCCGGACAGCCGAGCGCGCGAGAGGTCTCCGCTGGAGGGGCCTCACCGAGGCTCTACACCACACGGACAACTGAGACAGGGAGACGGAATGCGCGGCAAACTCCTCTTCGTCACCGGGGCAGCGGTGGGCTACGTGCTCGGCGCGCGCGCCGGCCGCAAGCGGTACGAGCAGATGAAGGCCGCCGCCGGCAAGGTCTGGGAGTCGCCAGGGGTGCAGAAGCAGGTGCACGCCGTGGAGGACTTCGTGGCCGAGAAGGTGGGCGAGTTCCCCGAGACGGTCTACATCACCATCAAGAAGCTCGTGGTCCAGGCGAACGCCCGGCGCCGCGAGGCCCGCGCGCCCTATCCGTCGCCGGCAGCCGAGGCGGCCATCCGTGCGGCGGACGACAGCAGCCCCACGTCGTCCTGACGGGGGTACTGTACGGAAGCGACGAGGGGAGACGCGGATGACCGACCGTGAACGGACCGCTGCCGGCACTGCCGGTACGCCCGGTGCGCCACGCGCGGCGGGCGCGGATCCGGTTCAGGATGCTCGCGCCCGGGCTCGCGCCCGGGCTCGCGCCCAGGGCGCCCGCAGCCGGTCGCTGGTCCAGCTGGTCTCCGACCTGCCACGCCTGATCGTCGACCTGCTCAAGGCCGAGCTGAACCACCTGAAGGCCGAGTTCGCCGAGAAGGCGAGATATGCCGGGGTCGGCATAGGGCTCCTCGTGGTCGCCGCGCTCCTGCTGTTCTTCGCGCTGGGGGTGCTCATCGCCGCTGCGATCCTCGGGATCGCGGTCGCTCTGCCGGCCTGGGCGGCCGCCCTGATCGTGTTCGGCGGCCTCGTCGTGATCGCGGTCGTCCTCGCGCTGTTCGGGATCCGCGCGTTCAAGAAGATGGACGGCGTGGCGCCGTCGCAGACCATCGAGAGCGTCCGCGAGGACGCCGACGCGCTGAAGGGCCTGGGGAAGTATGACAACTGACCGCAGCGACGTCGACCGGGCGCGCGCCGAGCTCGCCGCCACCATGGACGCGATCGAATACAAGCTCAACGTTCCCAAGCGCACCGCCGAGCGCGTCCAGCGGCTGCGGGCCGAGAACCCCGTCGCCCTCGCCGGGATTGCAGCCGGTGCAGTGGCCGCGGTGGCCGGCGCCGTGTGGGGCGTCGTCCGGCTCGTCCGCCGGTGAACCGACGCCCGTTTTTGGCCTTCTCAGGTTTGCGAGAGAGACTGTGGGTATGAGTACCCCGGCTGCCGTTCCGGCAGAGTCGACCAGCCCAGAAACCCCCAGCGACAACCCGTCCGGCTTCACGCTCTGGGCCGTGCTGCGCCGCGATCCCGCCCGCCCGGACGACCTGGACGGCACGGATGTGCCGAAAGCCGTCGAGGAGCTGGAGGGCGTGATCGCCGACCTCGAGCTCCAGAATGTGACCGTTCGAGGCCTCTACGACGTCTCGGGCCTGCGCGCCGACGCCGATCTGATGCTGTGGCTGCACGGCCCCGAGGCCGATGCGCTGCAGTGGGGACTGCGCCAGCTGCGTCGCACCCGTCTGCTGAAGGCGCTCCTCCCGACGTGGAACGCGATGGGAGTGCACCGGGACGCGGAATTCAACAAGGCGCACGTGCCCGCCTTCCTGCGCGGCGTGGAGCCGAAGGACTGGCTCTGCGTCTACCCGTTCGTCCGCAGCTACGAGTGGTACCTGCTTCCGGACGAGGAGCGCTCGACGATGCTCGCCGATCACGGCCGCAAGGGCGCAGCGTTCCGGTCGGTCCTCGCGAACACCGTCGCGGCCTTCGCGCTGGGCGACTACGAGTGGCTCCTCCCGATGGAGGCCGACCAGCTGACCGACCTCGTCGACATGATGCGCGAGCTGCGGTACACCGAGGCGCGCCGCCATGTCCGCGAAGAGGTGCCGTTCTTCACCGGCCGCCGCGTCCAGCCCGCTGAACTGGTGGAGGTTCTGCAGTGACGGACGCCCGCACGGGTGAACAGGTGGAGGCTGCCGGCACGGCCGCTCCCGGCGCGCGAGTGCTCGCTGCGACCGCTGCCGCGGCAGACGGTCCGGAGCACGTGACGGAGCCGGTCGCCTACGACGCGATCCTCCTCGCGGGGTTCGGCGGACCGGAGGGTCAGGACGACGTCATCCCCTTCCTCCGCAACGTCACGCGCGGGCGCGGCATCCCGGACGAGCGGCTGGAGGAGGTGGCGCACCACTATCGCCACTTCGGGGGCGTCAGTCCGATCAACGACCAGAACCGCGAGCTCAAGGCGGCGCTGGAGGCGGAACTCGCCGAGCGCGGGATCGACCTGCCGGTGCTCTGGGGCAACCGCAACTGGGACCCGTACCTCGCCGAGGCGCTCCGCGAGGCCGACGAGCGCGGCTTCACGAAACTCATCGCGATCGCGACGAGCGCGTACTCCTCGTACTCCAGTTGCCGCCAGTATCGCGAGGACTTCGCGGGCGCACTCGAAGCCACCGGGCTCGCCGGGCGCATCCAGATCGACAAGGTCCGCCAGTTCTTCGACCACCCGGGGTTCGTCGAGCCGTTCATCGAGGGCGTGCGCACGGCGATCGACGAGTTGCAGCACAGGCTGCCCGGCATCGACCCCGCGACCGAGGTCCGCATCCTCTACTCGACGCACTCGATCCCCTCGACCGACGCCGCCAAGTCCGGTCCGGCCGACCGCGGCTTCGGGGAGGGCGGCGCCTACGCCGCCCAGCACCTCGCGGTCGCGGAGGTCGTCTCGCACGCCGCGACCGGCGGGACGGTCGCCTGGGATCTGGTCTACCAGTCCCGTTCGGGTCCGCCGTCGATGCCGTGGCTGGAGCCCGACATCAACGACCGCATCGCCGAGCTGCCCGCGCTGGGCGTCAAGGCCGTGGTCATCGTGCCGCTCGGTTTCGTGAGCGACCACATGGAGGTGCTCTGGGACCTCGACAACGAGGCGCTGGAGACCAGCGACAAGAACGGCCTGGTAGCGGTCCGCGTCCCGACGCCCGGGACGCACGCGAGCTACGTCCGCGGACTCGTCGACCTCGTCCTGGAACGCCGGGACGGCGTGCCGGTCGAGCAGCGTCCCGCCCTCACCTCGCTCGGCCCCTGGTACGACGTGTGCAGGCCCGGCTGCTGCGAGAACGTCCGCCTCGGCTTCAAGCCGGCAGCGGCGGGGCTCGCTCCGTGACCGGCTCCGTGACGAGGGTCGAGGGCGCCGCCGAGCGCCGCGACGGAGTGCTGCGCATCGGAACGCGGGGCAGTGCCCTGGCCGTCGCCCAGACGACGACGGTCGCCGAGTCGATCGCGCGCGCGACCGGATCGGATGTCGAACTCGTCACGGTGACCACGCACGGGGACACGTCGCGCGAGTCGCTCTCGCAGCTCGGAGGGACCGGCGTCTTCGCGACGGCCCTGCGCGAGGCGCTGACCGCCGGCGAGGTCGATCTCGTGGTGCACTCCCTCAAAGACCTCCCGACGGCACCGGCGCCTGGACTCGTGATCGGCGCCATCCCGAAGCGCGCCGATGCCCGCGACGCGCTGTGCGCGCGGGACGGCCTGACGCTCGAGACCCTCCCGGAGGGCGCCCGGGTCGGCACCGGCTCACTCCGGCGCGTCGCCCAGCTGAAGGCGCAGCGCCCGGACCTCGACATCGTCGACCTGCGCGGCAACGTCGACACACGCCTCGGCAAGGTAGCCGCCGGCGAGTTGGATGCGGTGGTGCTCGCCGCCGCCGGGCTCAGCCGTCTGGGGCGGCTGGAGGCGGTCACGGACTTCTTCCCGTTGTCCACCATGCCGACCGCACCCGGCCAGGGTGCTCTCGCGCTGGAGGTCCGCGCCGGCGAGGAGAAGGGCCGCGGTCTGGTCGCGCGGGCGCTCTCCGCCGTCGACCACGTCACCACGCATGCCTCCGTCATCGCCGAGCGCGATGTGCTCGCGGGGCTCGAGGCGGGATGCGCCGCCCCGATCGGCGCGACCGCGATCGTCGACGACGGTCTCCTCTTCCTCACCGCCACGGTCTACCGGCCGGACGGCAGCGAACAGCTCACCGCCTCCCACGCGGCGACCCCCGACTCCCTCAGCGCCGCGCACCTCGAAGAGGCCGCGCACGATGTCGGCGCCCGCGTGGTCGCCGAACTGCTCGGCGCGGGCGCGGCGGGCCTCGCGCCGCTGGGGAGCACTCGATGACCAACACCGCGCCGATCCCGAAGCCGCTTGCCGGCTGGCGGGTGCTCGTGCCGCGCGGCGGCCCGTGGGGCGACTCGGTCGCGGCGGACCTGCGGGCCAAGGGCGCCTCTCCGATCGTCGCCGCGATGATCAACTTCGCGCCGACGGCCGATGCGCCGGCCCTGGAGGCCGCCCTCGCCCGTCTCGCGAACGGCGACTTCGACTGGATGACCGTCACCAGTGCGACGACGGTGGATGTGCTCAGCGCCCAGCGGGCCGTCGTGCCCCCGACGACGCGGGTCGCCGCGGTCGGCGAGACGACCGCCGCCGCGCTCGCGGCCGCGGGCTACCACGTCGACCTGGTCCCGTCAGAGGACAACTCCGCGCGCGGCCTGCTCGCCGAGTGGGAGGCGGCCACGCAGGGCGCGTTGCCGCTCCGCATCCTGACGCTGCGGTCGGAGATCGCGAAGCCGCTGCTGACCGAAGGCCTGCGGCGCATCGGGCATCACGTCGAGTCGGTGGTCGCCTATCGCACCGTCGGCGTGGCCGTGCCCGAGAACGTCGTGCGGGATGTGCGCGACGGGCTGGTACAGGCCATCCTGGTGACGAGCGGCTCGGTCGCCGAGCAGGTGCAGCAGCAGCTCGGCCCCGTCCCCGAGTCGACCCTCATCGCCGCGATCGGCCCGCAGACCGCGCGCGACGCCCGCAGCTTCGGACTCCGGGTGGATGTGGTCGCCGCCGAGCGCACTGCCGCATCCCTCATCGACGCCGTCGTCCGCGTCGCGCTGTCGGGAGCCTGTCTCTTATACACATCTGACGCTGCCGACGACGGA
>NZ_JBNDHX010000033.1:0-33757 GCF_056755275.1 Leifsonia sp. HAY1-4F | reverse complement strand
GGCTCGCAGAGCGAGCCGGACCGGCCTCTTCTTCATCATTACGTCGGGGTGACAGGATTTGAACCTGCGGCCTCTTCGTCCCGAACGAAGCGCGCTACCAAGCTGCGCCACACCCCGAAGGCCTCATCCAGGATACACGAGGGATTGCGCGGTTATGACCATGGAGGCCGTCTGGGGAGGCCTACGGCGCCGGCGTCAGCGTCAGCAGCGTCGCCTCCGGACGGCACGCGAAGCGCACCGGCGCGAAGATCGAGGTGCCGAGGCCGGCGGAGACGTTGAGGTACGCCGAACGGAAGGCGTGACGCCAGATGCTCAGGCCCTTGACCTGGTTGCGGGGGATGTCGCAGTTCGTGACGAGCGCGCCGAAACCGGGGAGGCACACCTGACCGCCGTGCGTATGGCCGGCGAAGATGATGGAGGCTCCGTAGGTCACGAAGGCGTCCAGGATCCGGCGGTAGGGGGAGTGCGTGACGCCGATTGTGACGACCTGCCGGGACGACCGTCGACCCGAGTCCGGCCAGGCGTTGTCGTCGGAGAACGGGTCGTTCTCACGCAACTCGTCGAGGGCCCCGGGGATGGCCTCCACGCGGTCGAAGCGGATGTGGGGGTCGTCGACGCCGAAGAACTCCAGGTGCGTCCCCCGGACCTCGAAGCCGGCCGCCCGGTTGTCGAGGTCGGTCCAGCCGAGGTCTCCGAAGAAGGCGGTGAGCGACGCGGTGTCCACACGCGGCGCCGTGGAGCCGCGCTTCTTCGAGGGGCCCGTGAAGTACTTCAGGGGGTTCTTGAACTGGGGTCCGAAGTAGTCGTTGGACCCGTGGACGAACACCCCCGGGATTCCGCGGAACTCCTCGTAGGCGGCGCGAACGCCGTCGAGGCCTTCGGAGTGGCCGAGCACGTCCCCGGTCTCGACGATCAGATCCGGCTTCAGCCGCGCCAGCCCGCGCACCCATTCCTGCTTGTCGCGCTGCCAGGGCGCCATGTGGAGGTCCGAGAAATGGAGCACGCGGATCGGCTCGGCGCCCGGCGGCAGGACGGGCGCACTCACCTCACGCAGCGTGAACGCGCGCCGCTCGATCAGGGAGCCGTACGCGAACGCAGCGGCGCCCGCCCCGGCCACGAGGGCCAGAGCGGAGGCCGCTGGACGAAGCG
This sequence comes from Leifsonia sp. HAY1-4F, assembly GCF_056755275.1. NCBI lineage: Bacteria > Bacillati > Actinomycetota > Actinomycetes > Micrococcales > Microbacteriaceae > Leifsonia > Leifsonia sp. HAY1-4F. Next base: position 32,608 of record NZ_JBNDHX010000033.1, on the reverse strand, counting down.
CTGCCCGAGCCACTAGTGGCCCGGGGTCGGCGGCGTACTCGGGACGGCGGCCAGCGCCAGGGTGACCTGAGCGCCGCGCTTCGCGGGTGCGCCCGCGGCGGGATCCTGCGCCTGCACGATGGAGGCCGGGTTGTTGCCGCCCGTCGTCTTCACGGTGAATCCGGCGGCAGTGAGTGCGGCCAGCGCATCCCCGTACTTCTGTCCCACCACGTTCGGAACGGCGACGAGGGAGCCGTTGCTGGTGAAGAGGGTGATCGGGGTGCCCTTGGACACCTGCGTGCCCGCCGGCGGGTCCGTCGCCGCGATGGTACCGGCCGGGGCGACCGAGTCCTGAACGGGGCCGTCGGCCGAGTCGAGACCGAGACCGGTCAGGATCGCCTTGGCCTCATCGGGCGTCTTGCCCGTCAGGTCCGGAATGGCGACCTGCACGCCGCGGATGAGCTTGTCGGGAGCCGCCGGGAACGGGTCTCCGCCGTACTTGGCGACCGCAGCGGTCATCATGGCTCGCATGACCGCCGTGCGAGCGATGGCCGGAGTCGTGCCGTGCGTCGGGTAGATACGGCGCATGTCCTGATGGCCGCTGATATTGCCGACCCAGTAGGCGCCCGCCACCTTCGTAGTGGCAGCCACCAGCCACAGCTGCTCGTTCCCGTCCGTGGTCCCGGTCTTGCCGAGCATGTCCTTGCCGGTGCGGTTCATGCCGGCCGCTGTGCCGCTCTGAAGCGGACCCTGAAGCGCCTTCGCCATGGTGTTCGCCACGGCCGGGTCGACCGCCTGCGTGCACTTGGAGGCAGGGGGTGTGACGTCCTTGCCAGTGCCATCCACGATCTTGTCGATGGCGATCGGCGTGCACGTCATGCCGTTGTTCGCGATGCCTGCGAAGGCGGTGGCCATGGTGAGGGGAGCGATGTTGTTCGTTCCGAGAACGGATGCCGGATTCGAGCTCAGCGGCTCGCCCTTGGCCGTATGGACACCGAAGGCCTCCGCGTCCTTCTTGATCTCGCACAGGTCGAGCTGATAGGCCATCGCGACGAACGCCGTGTTGATGGAGAGCGTGGTCGCGCTTTGAGCGCTCCGGATCCCGTCCTCGCCGCCCGAATCGTTGGTGGGCTTGTAGGGGCCGGTCCAATCCGCGCCCGGGCAGGTGTCCTTGAAGCTCGCCTGGTTGTAGGTGCGAATGTTCGCGTTCACGGTCTCGTTCAGCGAGTGCCCCTGCTTCAGCCATTCGGCAAGGGTGAACACCTTGTAGGTCGATCCGACCTGGAAGCCGCCGGAGCCGCCGTACTGCTGGTCGGTGGCGTAGTTGATGGAGGTGTACTCATCACTGGTGTTCAGGACGTCCGGATCCTGGCTGTACGTCTTGTTCTGAGCCATGTAGAGCACCCGCCCGGTGCCGGGCTGTACGCCCGTGAGCACGCCGCCGAGGTCGATGGCCCCATAGGACTTCGGCACATACGAAGCCAGCGTCTCCTCTGCGGTCTGCTGCAGCTGGAGGTCGAGGCTCGTGTAGATCTTGTAGCCTCCACGGTTGAAGTTGGAGGCGCGGGTGTCCTCGTCGGCGCCGAAGGTCGGGTCGTTGAGGATGATCTTCTGCACGTAGTCGCAGAAATACGCGGACCCGCCGGCGGTCTGGCAGCCGCGCACCGAGGGCGTGATGACGGGCTGGACCGGCGTCTTGATCGCCTCGTCGTACTGCTTCTTCGTCAGCTTCTTGTACTGGTACATCTTGCCGAGGATGTAGTCGCGGCGTTCTTTGTTCTTGGCGTAGCCGTTGGCCGCACCGTTGGTCTTCGATGTCGGATCGTCGATCTTCAGGCTGGTCGGCTCGTTCACGATCGCGACCAGGCTGGCCGCCTGGGCGGGCGTCAGCGCCGCCGCGGTGGTGTTGTAGTAGTAGTGCGCCGCGGCCTCGATGCCGTAGACCGAGCCGCCGAAACCGGCGATGTTGAGGTAGCCGACCAGGATCTGGTCCTTGGTGTACTTCTTCTCCAGGCCGATCGCGTACTTCATCTCCTTGATCTTGCGATCGGGGGAGACGCCGGTGGAGTCGGTCACGCACTGCTCGTACTTGGCCTTCTGCTCCTTGGTCTTCACCGGGAGCGCTTCGCACTTCTGCAGCAGCACGTTCTTGACGTACTGCTGGGTGATCGAGGAACCGCCCTGCACGCCCCCGCCGCCGACGGTCGACAGCACACCGCGGACGGTGCCCTGGATGTCGACGCCGCCGTGGCTGTAGAAGCGCGGGTCCTCGCCGCCGATGGCCGCATCCTTGGCCGCCTGCGAGATCTGGTCGAAGCGCACGGGGAGGCGGTTCTGCGAGTAGAACGTCGCCAGCGGAACATCCTGGTCGCCGTTCTTCGCGAAGATCGTGGTCGGCTGCGCCAGCTGCTCGACGTTCAGATACTCGGGAAGACCTTCGAACACGCCGATGCCGTTATTGGCAGCCATGCCCGTCACCGCGATGGCGGGGGTGACGGCGGCGGTGACCAGAAGCCCGGCGACGATACTCATGCCGATGAAAGCACCGGCAGCGCCGAGCACACCTCTAGCCTGTGGTTTTTGCGCAGACATAGGATCAGGGTAGGCGATGAACCTGCAAAACCCCCCGAACCGAGGAGTACGATGCCGCGCTGGGAATACCTGACCACCCCGCTGATGATCCACAACACCGCAGCGATCCTGAACAACTGGGGCTCGGACGGATGGGAACTGGTCCAGGTGGTGACCGGGCCGGAGGGCGGCCTCGTCGCCTACCTCAAACGGCCCCTGCAGGATGAGGAGCAGGCCTGATGGCGGACATCGAGGCACGTCTCGCGCAGCTCGGGATCGACCTGCCGGACGTCGTCCCGCCCGTCGCCGCCTACACGCCCGCCGTTCTCGACGGCGGCTACGTCTACACGTCCGGGCAGTTGCCGATGGTCTCCGGCGCGCTTCCCGCCACCGGCAAGGTCGGCGAGGGACACGGCCTGGTTCCCCCGGCGGACGCCAAGGAATACGCCCGGACCTGCGCCCTGAACGCTCTCGCCGCCGCGAAGAGCGTGCTGGGGTCCCTCGACCGGGTGCGGCGCGTGGTGAAGGTCGTCGGGTTCGTCGCGTCGGACCCCGCCTTCACCGGCCAGCCGGGAGTCATCAACGGTGCGTCCGAGGTGCTCGGCGAGATCTTCGGCGAGGCGGGAGTGCACGCGCGCTCCGCCGTGGGCGTCGCGGTCCTGCCGCTCGACTCCCCGGTCGAGGTGGAGCTGGTGCTCGCGATCGACTGACGACGTCATCCCTCCCGCCCCGTCCGTTCCGCCCCGGTCGAGGACCCGGTCAGCGGCGGGCGGCGGAGCGGCTGAACAGCCAGGCAGCCCAGACGTACGCGCCGGCGATGATGAGCGCGCACCAGCCCAGGGCCCACCAGAGGTCACTACCGGGATTGCGTCCGAACAGGAGCGCGCGGATCGTCTCGATGATCGGCGTGATGGGCTGATTCTCGGCGACCCACTGCAGCCAGCTCGGCATGGTGTCGGTCGGGACGAACGCGCTCGACAGGTACGGCAGGAAGAGCAGCGCGAATCCGTAGCCGCTCGCGGCGGTCGGACTCTTCGCCGCCAGCCCGATGCCGGCATACAGCCAGGTGATCGCCAGGATGAACAGCGCGACGACGCCGAGCGCGCCCGCCCATTGCAGCGCGTCGGCGGTCGGGCGGAAGCCGACCAGTAGCGCGACGCCGATGACGACGCCGGTCGCCAGCAGGTTGCGCAACAGACTCGCGGCGACATGGCCGGTCACCACCCCGCGGGAGCGCAAGGGCATGGTGCGGAAGCGGTCCACGATGCCGTCGCTCATGTCCCGTGCGACGTCGACCGCCGTGCTGGACGCGCCGAATCCCGCGCAGAGCAGGATGATGCCCGGCACGACGTACTGCACGTACCCTCCCTCGCGATCGAGCGCGCCGCCGAAGACGAATGTGAACAACAGCATGAGCATCACAGGCAGGACGATTGCCATGGTGAGCGCCTCGACATCCCGCAATGCATGCCGGATGCTGCGGCCGACGAAGACGAGGGCGCTGGTGAGCGGGGTGACAGAGTGCTCGGGACGGACGGGGACGGTGAGGGCGGTCATCGGACGGCCTCCTTCTGGGTTGCAGGGGTGGTCAGGGCGGGCTGCCCGGTGAGGGCGAGGAAGGCATCGTCCAGCGAGGGTTTGCGGATACCGATGGTCCCGTCCACAGTGCCGAACGCATCCAGCTCGTCGATCGCAGCTCGCAGCGCCTCGACGCTGCCGTCGGTCGGGAGTTCGCGGATGACCTCCCCGCGTGCGTCGCGCAGTTCGACGACCTCGCCGCCGACCTGCGCTTTGAGCTCGGCGGCGGTGCCCTCTGCGACGATGACGCCGTGGTCGAGCACGGCGATCCGGTCGGCGAGCTGGTCGGCCTCCTCCAGGTACTGCGTGGTCAGCAGGATGGTGGTGCCGCGCCGGGCCAGGTCCTGGATGATGTCCCACAGTGTCTGCCTGCTGCGGGTGTCGAGGCCGGTGGTCGGCTCGTCGAGGAAGATCACCGGCGGAGTAGCGACGAGGCTGAGTGCCAGGTCCAGGCGTCGGCGCATTCCGCCCGAGTAGGTCGCGACGCGCTTGCGGGCCGCAGGCCCGAGATCGAAACGCTCGATGAGTTCCGACGCACGGCGCTTCGCCGCCGGCGCGGTGAAGCCGGAGAGGCGCGCCATCATCCGGAGGTTCTCATCTCCGGTGAGGACACCGTCGACAGCGGCCGCTTGGCCTGTGACGCTGATGGAGCGCCGGATGCCGTCCGGGTCGGCGGCCAGATCGTGTCCGGCGATGGTCACGGTGCCTGCGTCAGGACGGACCAGTGTGGACAGGATGGTGATGAGCGTCGTCTTCCCCGCCCCGTTGGGGCCGAGGAGTGCGAAGACGCTGCCCGCCTCCACACGGAGGTCGATGCCGTCGAGGACGGTCTGTGCGCCGTACGACTTGCGCACGCCTGTCACCTCTATCGCCGTTCGATTCATAGTGTTTCCCTTCTCTGTGTGTCACGTAAACTGTTTATGATATATACAACGGTTTAAGTGATACACAGTTCTAGGATGAGTGTCAACCCTCCACACGAAAGGCGCCGCACATGCCAGAAGACGTCGAGGACGCGCTTCCCCGCGCCGTCGCCCTCAGCTGGGGCGTGGCCGAGCACCCGCAGCGCGGCCCGAAACGCGAACTGAGCATCGAGCGCATCGTCGACACGGCGATCGAGGTCGCAGACGCCGACGGCCTGCCCGCCGTGTCGATGAGCCGGATCGCCAGCGAACTCGGTTTCACCACCATGTCGCTGTACCGCTACGTCACCAGCAAGGACGACGTGCTCGCCCTCATGCAGGACGCGGTCTGCGCGGTCCCCATCCCGGCGGATGACGAGCTCGCCGGGCGTGGGGCGGACGGCGAGCACGACTGGCGGGAGGGACTGCGGCGCTGGTCGATGGCCACGATCGAGGTGATGCGCGCGCATCCCTGGTTCCCCGACATCCCGATCAGCGGCATCCCGCTCATGCCCAACAATCTCGCCGTGCTGGACTGGGGGCTGCGCGAGATGCGAGCCCTGCCGCTCACCGACGCCGAGAAGATGTCGACGGCGCTGCTGCTGTCGTCGTACGCGCGAGCGATCGGCGTGGTGGAGCGCGACGTAGCGAAGTCACGCCAAGCCGGCGGCCCACCGGCGTATGGAGAGGCCTTCACCACGGCGCTCGCCGAGCTGGTCACCCCTGAGCGCTTCCCCGACCTCGCACCCCTTGTGGCGTCGGGCACGTACACGGATGCGGACGGCGGCGAGCAGGACGACTTCGCGTTCGGGCTGGACCGCATCCTCGACGGGATCGAGCACTACGTCGCGACGCGCGGCCGCCCGGAGCCGGTCGCACCGACCCCCCTTCCCGAGCCGGTCCCGCGCGACAAGGCCGTCCGCGAGGCGGCGAAGGCACGCCGCGAGGCGGAGTCGAAACTGCGCGAGGCCCGCAAGCGCGAACGCGAAGCGATCGCACGGGCCCTCGAGCGCGCCGCCGGCTGAGCTCCTCCGCACCCGCCGCCCACCATCGAGTACGCGAAGAGTGGACGCTCGTCCGGCGTGTCGCGTGCACTCTATGCGGACTCGATGGTGGGGAGTGGCGCGGTGGGGCGCGAACTCAGGACAGTTTGGCCTGGATCGAGCTCATCACCGCCGTGTCGGCGAGCGTGGTGGTGTCGCCGACCTCGCGACCCTCCGCCACATCCCGCAGCAGCCGGCGCATGATCTTCCCCGAGCGCGTCTTCGGCAGCTCCGACACGACGAAGATGTCGCGCGGGCGGGCGATCGCACCGATCTGCTCGGCGACGTGCTTGCGGAGTTCGGCCGCCACATCCAGCGCGCTCGCCTGCTCCAGCTGGTTCTGCTTGATGATGACGAAGGCGACTACCGCCTGGCCGGTCGTCTCATCGCTCGCGCCCACGACGGCGGCCTCGGCGGTTAAGGGATGCGCGACCAGCGCCGATTCGATCTCCGCCGTCGACAGGCGGTGACCGGAGACGTTCATCACATCGTCCACCCGGCCCATCAGCCAGATGTCGCCGTCGGTGTCGTAGCGCGCGCCGTCGCCGGCGAAGTACTTGTCGCCGAACTTCGACCAGTACGTCTCCTTGAAGCGCTCCGGGTCGCCCCAGATGCCGCGCAGCATGCTCGGCCACGGCTCGGTCACGACCAGGAGACCACCCTGGTCCTTGCCGACAGGGGTGCCCGTCTCATCCAGGATGTCGACCGAGATGCCGGGAAGCGGCACCTGGGCGCTGCCCGGCTTCAAGGTCGTCACGCCGGGGAGGGCGGAGACCATGATGGAGCCGGTCTCGGTCTGCCACCACGTGTCGACGACAGGCGTCTCGTCTCCGCCGATGACCTCGCGGTACCACATCCACGCCTCGGGGTTGATCGGCTCGCCCACCGATCCCAGCACGCGCAGGCTCGACAGGTCGAACTTCTGGGGATGCTGCCGTCCCAGCTTCATGAACGACCGGATGGCGGTCGGCGCCGTGTAGAAGATGGACACCTTGTACTTCTCGATGAGCTCCCACCAGCGGGCGGGATGCGGCGTGTCAGGCGTGCCCTCGTACAGGACCTGGGTGGCGCCGTTCGCGAGCGGACCGTAGACCACATACGTGTGCCCGGTGATCCAGCCGACATCGGCGCTGCACCAGTAGACGTCGGTCTCGGGATGCAGGTCGAAGACGACCTTGTGAGTGAACGACGACTGCGTCAGGTAGCCGCCCGAGGTGTGGAGGATGCCCTTCGGCTTGCCGGTCGTGCCGGACGTGTACAGGATGAACAGCGGCTGCTCCGCCGGGAAGGCCCGGGCGACGTGGTCCGCGTCGACGAGGGCGATTTCGTCATGCCACCACAGGTCGCGGCCCTCGGTCCAGCTGACCTCGTTCTCGCCGCGCTTGACCACGAGCACATGCTCGACGGAGGTCGCCTCGCCGCTGAGGGCCGCATCCACGGCGTCCTTGAGCGGGAAGACGCGTCCCTTGCGCCAGCCGCCGTCGGCGGTGATGACCAGCTTCGCCTCGGCGTCCTCGATGCGCGAGCGCAGGCTCTCGGCGCTGAATCCGCCGAAGACGACCGAGTGCACGGCGCCGATGCGCGCGACGGCGAGCATCGCGATCACGGCCTCCGGGATCATCGGGAGGTAGATCGCCACCCGATCGCCTGCGCGGATGCCGAGGCTCGCGAGCAGATTGGCCGCCTTCTTCACCTCGGCGGTGAGCTCCGCGTACGTGATGGTGCGCGTGTCGCCGGGCTCGCCCTCCCAGTGGATCGCGACGCGGTCGCCGTTGCCGGCCAGCACGTGGCGGTCGAGGCAGTTGTACGCGACGTTCAGTTCGCCGTCGTCGAACCACTTGGCGAACGGGGGTTCGCTCCAGTCGAGTGTGCGGGTGAAGGGGCTGTGCCAGTGGAGCAGTTCACGCGCCTGATCGGCCCAGAATGCGAGGCGGTCCGCGGCTGCCCGCTCGTAGAGGCCGGCATCCGCTGCCGCATTGGCGGCGAACTCCTCGCTGGGGGGGAAACGCCGGGCTTCGTGGAGCAGGTTGTCGATTGTGTTGCTCATGGGGAGTCTTTTCGCTCCTTTGCGATGCGGTCGAAACGGTCGTGGCGCGACACTGCCTGACTCTACAACCTGCCGGGCGGGCCTCCCCAGGAGACTTGCGTTCGCATCGATTCTGCGTAAACTGGACCCCGGCCGAATGTAAATTCGTGCGTGCGGCGCAATCGATTCCCCCCAATCCTGCGCCGCAGTGGCCGCACCTGTTCCCCCCAATAGGTGCGGCCCCCCTCTTTTAACCCGCGAATCAGTGCGTTCAGCGTCGGTATCCCGTGCGATCGTCCACAGGGCGCGCGATCCTGCGGTTCTCCACCGGTTTCGGGCGAGAGCCTTTTTGCGCTGGAGCTGTTCCGTAGCGTCGCGGCATGACCATGGATGATTCAGCCGCCGGCGCCCAGGAACCCGGGCTCTGGCGCACCTTCGGACCGCTCGCGCCCTATCTGCTGCGACCCGGCGTGACCGATCTGTTCGTAACGGGAACAGGAGATCTCTGGAGCGATGGGCCGCCGGACGGCCTTCGGCGGGAGGAAGGATGGCGCGCGGATCGCTCGGCCGCGCGCGAACTGGCCGTGCGCCTCATCGCCGCCGGCGGTCGGCATATCGACGAGGCCACGCCGTTCGTTGACGTCCGCCTGCGCGGTGGCGTCCGGGTGCACGCCGTTCTGTCGCCCGTCTCGACAGGTGGTGCGCTGCTCTCCATCCGCATCCCGTCACGGCAGCAACCCCGGCTCGATGATCTCGTGGCCGGCGGAGGGATGCAGCCAAGCGACCGCGACCGCCTCGTGACCGCCGTGCGGGCTCGAACCAACGTGCTCATCACAGGGGCCGGTGGGGTAGGCAAGACGACCCTCCTCGCCGCCATGCTGGGCGCTGCGCCGCCGGATGAACGCATCGTCGTCATCGAGGACGTGGCGGAGCTCCGCATCCCGCATCCGCACGTCGTGAGTCTCGAGACCCGCCAGCCGAACCTCGAAGGCGCGGGAGGAGTGGATCTGCGCCGCCTCGTTCGCGAAGCCTTGCGGATGCGACCGGACCGGCTCGTCCTCGGGGAATGCCGTGGCGAGGAGGTGCGCGACCTTCTGGGCGCTCTGAACACCGGGCACGACGGCGGAGCAGGCACGCTGCACGCCAACTCCCTGGAGGATGTGCCGGCCCGGCTGGAGGCGCTCGGCGCGCTGGCCGGGCTGAACGAGCACGCGCTCGCCCGTCAGGCTGTGAGTGCCATCGGGCTGGTGGTCCATCTCGAGCGTGTGGAGGGTCGGCGTGGCCTGTCCGGTTTCGGTCGTCTCCGGCTCGATGCGGCTGGACGCCTCGCCACCGAACGGTCGTGATGCCCAGGAGGCGGAAGCAGCCGGGAAGCGAGGCCGACGCCCTGGCAGGGCTGGCCGAGTCGCTCGCCGTGCTGCTGGACGCGGGACTGACACCTCGATCGGCATGGCAGGCGTCTGCCGCCAATGCAGTGCACCCGATCGCCGTCGTCGTCGCGCGCTCGGCGCAGGCCCAGACCTCCTGCGCGCAGGCACTCCTCGAGGAGGCGGACACGGACGACGCGCGGGCCATCGCCGCAGCATGGCAGGTGGCCGAACAGTCCGGAGCGCCTCTGGGACATGCCCTGCGGACGGTCGCGGAGACGCTGCGCGAGGTCGCCGAGGCCGAACGGGAGACGGACCTCGCACTCAGCGGACCGCGCGCCACCGCCCAGCTCGTGTCCTGGCTGCCGCTCGCAGGCGCCGCGATGTCCGTGGCGCTCGGTGCCGATCTCACGGGAACTGTGACGTCGGCGCCAGGTCTCATCGCCGCCGGCGGGGGAGCGCTCCTCATGCTGTGCGGGCGCTTGTGGATGCGGTCCCTCGTGAAGCGCGCCCTCGTACGGCCCGCGATGGCCGGCTCGGCAGAGGAACTGATCGCGATCGGGCTTGCCGGAGGAGCATCGGCCGGCGCCGCACTCGACGCGGCGCGACGAGCGACCGCGGCGGTCGGCCTGCCACCCGTCGACGATCGCGCCGCCCAGGAGGTGCTCCGCCTGGCGGCGTCGGCCGGAGCGCCCGCGGCGGAGCTGCTGACCGCGGCAGCGCGGCAGCAACGGCGGGTGGCCCGAGCGGACGCACGTCGAGCGGCGACGACTCTCGGTGTCCGGCTGATGCTTCCTCTCGGGGCGTGCGTGCTGCCCAGCTTCCTGCTCCTGGCCGTCGCGCCTCTCGTCCTGTCGCTGTTGTCGTCCACAGCCGCGGGCTTCCGATGACCTCTCCACAGATTCGGCGCCCCGGCCCCGCGACCGACGCCCCCGCCCAAGGATGGAGTCAGAACCCGACAGCGAAAGAGAGGGGATTCGGATGGATCACACGATCGAGAAGGTGCGGAGCATCCTGCAGCGGCTCCGCGGTGACCGAGGTGCCGCGACGGCCGAGTACGCCATCACGATTCTGGCTGCCGTCGGTTTCGCCGGCCTCCTGGTGGCCCTGCTGAAGGGCGACGAGGTGAAGGCGATCCTGTCCGATCTGGTGCACCGTGCGCTCTCCGGCGGATGAGCGGCGACGGGGAGCGGGGCAGCGTGACCGCAGAGTTCGCCGTGGCGCTGCCGGCGGTGCTGTTGTGCCTGGCGCTGTGCATCGGGGCGGTGATCGGGGCTGCTCGCTACGCAGGGCTGACCGCCGCGGCAGCAGCCGCGGCGCGGCTGGCCGGACGAGGCGACGACCCGGGCGGCGCATCCGGATCTACCGGAGCGAGCATGTCCATCGAACGTGAGGGAGGCACGGTATGTGTTCGGATGACGGATCCGGAGGGCACAGTCCTCAGCGGTCTCGGCGTTCGGTTGAGCGCGCGCGCCTGCGCGCTGGACGAAGGGAGAGGGGGATGAGCGGCGCGCTGGCGGGAATCGGGTCGATTCTCTCCGACGAACGGGGGAGTGGATCCGTGCTGGCGTTGGGCATCCTGTGCGCCGTCGTGGTGGTCGCCGCCGGAGGGCTCGCCCTCGCAGGAGCCGGCGCAGCCGGAGCGAGGGCGGCGGCCGCCGCGGATCTGGCGGCGCTCGCCGCGGCGGACGTGGCTGCTGGGCGCGTGGGTGGCGTTCCTTGCGACACCGCGGACGCCGTGGCACGGGCGAACGATGCCACCCTGCAGGCATGCGATCAGACGGGACTGACCGTCACGGTCACCGCCACGACGCCGTACCTCGCCCTCGCCGCGTCCGCGTCGGCGCGCGCGGGACCGCCGGAGGCGCCGGGATGAGGGGAGAGCATGTGGTGACCGGACGGCGCAGCGGAGCGTGTGCCGAGAAGTCGCCGTCAGCGCGGGCCGACGAACACGTCCCTCAGTCGAAGACCGTCTCCAGATAGCGGTAGGAGACAGCGGTCGGAAGCTCTCCCCGGCCGTCCTCGGAGGCGTACTCGACTTCCGCGCCAGAAGCGAGGACGTAGAGGTAATGCTTGGATCCCGCGGAAGCCGCGATCTTCAAGCGAGGGCGGGCGTCTCCGGAGTCCAGGAAATCGGTCGAGACCGTCTTTCCTTCCAGAGGTCCGTCGATCAGTTTGGCGGTGTACGTCGTCGTCGTTGCCATGCCAACATTGTCCTCCCGCGGGCGAGCGCCGCATAGGTCTGCTTGGCCGCCGGCCGACCGGAAGGAGCACGGAGCGTCTGCGCCGACGGCGAACGTCATTACGGAGGATTAGGTGGACAAGCGGCGAAGGTGTGTATGGTTTGCCTGTCGGCCGCACGGACCACCGCATCGTGGATCGGCGCCGCCGGGGGGAGCGCGCCACGTCGGGGAAGCGCGCCACGTCCGCCCGGTCGTGGACGACACAGTCAACTGTGGCGACACAGAATGTGCATATTAAGAGGAGTCAGGTGTCTGGCACGAAGAAGCTCGTGATCGTCGAGTCTCCGAACAAGGTGAAGTCGATCGCCCAATACCTGGGCGACGGCTATGAGGTCATGGCTTCGGTCGGGCACATCCGCGATCTCATCGAGCCGAAGAACCTTCCGCCGGAGCTCAAGAAGGGCTCCCTGGGCAAGTTCTCGGTCGACGTCGAGAACGAGTTCGAGCCGTACTACGTGGTGTCGGACCAGAAGAAGAAGACGGTCGCCGACCTCAAGCGCGCGCTGAAGAACGCCGACGAACTCCTCCTCGCGACGGATGAGGACCGCGAGGGCGAGGCCATCGCCTGGCACCTGGTCGAGGTACTGAAGCCCAAGGTCCCCGTGAAGCGGATGGTCTTCCACGAGATCACCCGCGAGGCGATCGAGAAGGCGCGGGACAACACCCGCGAGATCGACACCGCGCTGGTCGACGCCCAGGAGACCCGGCGCATCCTCGATCGTCTGTACGGATACGAGGTCTCGCCGGTGCTGTGGCGCAAGGTCGGCCCGGGCCTCTCGGCCGGGCGCGTTCAGTCGGCGGCAACCCGCCTGGTGGTCGACCGTGAGCGCGAGCGCCTCGCTTTCGTCCCCGCCTCGTACTGGGGACTGACCGCGCGACTGGCTCCCGAGGACGCGAACTCCTTCGACGCGCGGCTCGCCCGCATCGACGGCGACCGGGTCGCCACCGGACGCGACTTCGACGACCATGGGCGCCTCACCTCCGGGGCGCGGACGCTGGACGAGGGGTCCGCGACGGCGCTGGCAGCGGCCATCCGCCAGCCCAGCACGTCCGTCGCGGTCGCGAAGGTGGACTCGAAGCCGTACTCGCGGCGACCGGCAGCACCGTTCACCACGTCGACCCTGCAGCAGGAGGCGGCCAGAAAGCTCCGCTTCTCGGCCCGCCAGACGATGAGCCTGGCGCAGTCGCTGTACGAGAACGGCTACATCACCTATATGCGAACGGACTCCGCGTCGCTCTCGCAGCAGGCCACCAACGCTGCCCGTTCGCAGGCGGCGAAGCTCTACGGCCCGGAGACGGTTCCGGACAAGCCGCGCACGTATGCCTCCAAGAGCAAGAACGCCCAGGAGGCCCACGAGGCCATCCGGCCGTCGGGCGAGACGTTCCGCACCCCGGCGGAGCTGGAGCGGTCGCTCCGGGGACCGGAGCTGCGCCTCTACGACCTGATCTGGAAGCGCACGGTCGCCTCGCAGATGGCGGATGCCAAGGGCCAGACGGCGTCCGTGACCGTCGCAGCGCGCGTGGCGGAAGGTCCGCTGAACGGGACCGTCACGGAGTTCACCGCGAGCGGCACCGTCATCACGTTCCGGGGCTTCCTCAACGCTTACGAGGAGAGCCGCGACGAGGAACGCAATGCGACCGACTCCACGGACGCCGCCGAGGCCAAGCTGCCTCCGCTGACCGAGAAGCAGCCCCTGAGCGTCCAGGATGTCGCGGCCGACGGCCACGAGACCACCCCGCCGCCGCGCTACACCGAGGCCAGCCTGGTGAAGACGCTGGAAGAGCTGGGAATCGGGCGCCCCTCCACCTTCGCGAGCATCATCTCCACGATCATCGACCGCGGCTACGTGACACAGCGCGGGCAGGCCCTGGTGCCGAGCTGGGTGGCGTTCTCGGTCGTCCGCCTGCTGGAGGACTACTTCGGCGATCTGGTCGAATACGACTTCACCGCCGAGATGGAGGACGATCTCGACCGCATCGCGGACGGCGCCGCCGAGCGGGTCGACTGGCTGAACAGCTTCTACTTCGGCAGTGAGAAGCACAAGGGCCTGCGCCGGGTCATCGACAACCTCGGCGACATCGACGCGCGAAGCATCAACTCCATCGCCATCGAGGAGGGGGTGACCCTCCGCATCGGCAAGTACGGTCCCTACCTCGAAGTGACGGATCCGGACGCCGCCGAGGACGCTCAGCCCCGCCGCGTGAACCTCCCGCCGGAGCTTGCGCCCGACGAGCTCACCCCGGCCAAGGCGCGGGAACTCATCGAGGCTCCCGTGCAGACGGACCGCGTGCTCGGCACCAACCCGGAGAACGGCAAGCTCGTGCTGGCCAAGGACGGACGGTTCGGTCCGTACGTGACCGAGGCGGACCCCGAGGAGGAGCCGTCCGTCGACGCCAAGACCGGCGAGGTGGTCGAGGCCGCGAAGCCGGCCAAGAAGGCCACGGCCGCGAAGCCGCGCACAGCCTCCCTGTTCAAGTCGATGGATCTCGCGACGATCGACCTCGAGACCGCGCTCAAGCTCCTCGAGCTGCCGCGTGTCGTCGGAGCCGATCCGGAGAGCGGCGAGGAGATCCAGGCGCAGAACGGCCGTTACGGGCCCTACCTGAAGAAGGGCACGGACACCCGCTCGCTGCCGAGCGAGGACGATATCTTCGACGTCGACCTCGCCGGCGCCGTCGAGCTGTTCGCGCAGCCGAAGTACGGCAACCGCCGTGCCTCCAGCGCGCTCAAGGAGTTCGAGGCCGACCCGGTGAGCGGCAAACCGATCCGGATCAAGGACGGACGCTTCGGCGCCTACGTGACCGACGGCGAGACCAACGCGACCATCCCCCGGGGAGAGACCGTGGACGAGGTCGACTTCGCTCGCGCGGTGCAGCTGCTGGCCGACAAGCGTGCGAAGGGCCCGGCCAAGAAGCCGGCTCGAAAGGCGCCCGCCGCCAAGGCGAGCACAGCCAAAGCGAGCACAGCCAAAGCGAGCACAGCGAAGGCGTCCACGACCCGGACCACCGCCGCCAAGAAGCCGGCCGTCAAGAAGCCTGCCGCGAAGAAGCCGGCCGCGAAGAAGCCCGCCGAGTGAGCGGCGGGCTCTTCATCACCCTCGAGGGCGGGGACGGTGTGGGCAAGTCCACCCAGGCGGCCCACCTCGAGGAGTGGCTGACTGCCCGAGGACGCACGGTGCTGCGCACCCGCGAGCCGGGAGGGACGGACGCCGGGGTCGAGATCCGGGAGATCGTCCTGCACCACCGCGGCGACATCGCGCCGCGCGCCGAGGCCCTGCTCTACGCCGCCGATCGCGCCCACCACATCGCCACGGTCGTCCGGCCCGCGCTCGCTCGCGGCGAGGTCGTCGTCCAGGATCGCTACATCGACTCCTCGGTCGCGTACCAGGGCGCGGGCCGCGTCCTCGACGCCCAGCAGATCCGCGACCTGTCACTGTGGGCGGCGGAGGGGCTGCTTCCCGACCTCACCATCCTCCTCGACCTCGACGAGGATGCCGCCCGCGCCCGGCTCGACACCTCCCGCACCCGCTACGACCGGCTGGAAGCCGAACGCTCCGACTTCCATGCGCGCGTCCGCGCGGCCTACCTCGAGCTCGCCGCCGGGGAGCCGGAGCGCTTCCTCGTGGTCGATGCCGCCCGCTCGGTCGAGGAGATCGCCGCCGAGATCCGCGACCGCCTCGCGGCGCGCGTCTGAACGCCGCCGCGCTCCCGGTCAGCATGCTGGTCGACGCCCCGCGCAGAGCGGCAGCCGCGGGCGAGGTGTCCCCGATGCCAGCTAGCCTGGACACCATGACGGTGTGGGACGAGCTCACGGGGCAGGACGAGGCGATCGAGGTCGTCCGCGCGGCCGCGGCCGGCTCCGCCGCGGGCGCCGGGGCCGGAGCTCCCGGCCGGAGCATGACCCACTCCTGGCTGATCACCGGGCCGCCCGGCTCCGGCCGCTCCAACCTGGCGTACGCCTTCGCCACGGCGCTGCTGAGCCCTGGCACACCGGAGGGCGACCTCGCCGCGCAGCGGCAGGTGGAGGCCCGGACGCATCCGGATCTGGCCGTGCTCAGCACCGAGCGCGTCATCATCTCGATCGATGAAGTGCGCTCCCTGGTCGCCAGCTCGCAGTTCTCGCCCTCCGTCGGCCGGTACCGCGTGATGGTGATCGAGGATGCCGACCGGATGACCGAGCGCACCTCCAACGTGCTGCTGAAGGCGCTCGAGGAGCCGCCGGAGCGGACGGTCTGGATCCTGTGCGCCCCCAGCGAAGCCGACCTGCTCCCGACCATCCGCTCCCGCGTCCGCACCGTGCGGCTCCGCGTCCCGAGCGTCGGCGACGTCGCCCGGTTGATCCAGCGACGGGATGGGGTGGATGCGGAGACCGCGGAACGTGCCGCCCGCCACGCGCAGAGCCACATCGGGATGGCGCACCGCCTGGCCACCCACGAGGAGGCGCGTCAGCGGCGCGAGCGGACGCTGGAACTGGCGCTGGGCATCCGCTCGGTGTCCGACGCGGTCCGCGCGGCCGCGACGCTGCTGGAGGTCGCCGGGGCCGATGCCAAGGCGATCACCGAGGAGCGGGATGCGGAAGAGCGCGAGCATGCGCTGCGGTCGCTCGGCATCGAGCCGGGTGGGACCATCCCGCCGGCCCTGCGCGGGCAGCTCCGGCAGCTCGAGGAGGACCAGAAGCGACGGGCGACGCGCAGCCTCCGCGACGGCATCGACCGCATCCTCATCGATCTCCTCTCGCTCTATCGCGACGTGATGATGATCCAGCTCGGCAGCGACAGCGAGCTCGTGAACCGGGAGCTGGGCCGTGAGCTGGATGCTCTCAGCGCGCACACCAGTCCCGCCGCTACGCTCGCGGCGATGGATGCCGTCACCACTGCGCGCGAGCGCATCGAGGGCAATGTCGCACCCGCCCTCGCGCTCGAGGCCATGCTGACCACGATCCTGCGCGGTGCGACCGCGCGAAAGGGGAACGACCTGTGACCACCCGCTCCGGCCGTCCCGCGCGGAGGCGCGCTGCACGCACGGCGGTCATCGCCCTCGCCGCCGTCGTCGCACTGACCCTCAGCGGGTGCGTCACCTGGTTCCTGCCCGCCAAGACGGCCACCACCTCCAGCCCCGCCCCGGACAAGGTCTCGGCCGCCCTCCATCCGTATTACAGCCAGGTGCTCCACTGGACGAGCTGCGCCAGCGGAAAGCAGTGCACCACCGCGCGTGCACCGCTCGACTGGAACGACCCCGGAGCCGGCGAGATCAAACTGGCGCTCATCCGGCAGCAGGCCAAGGGGACCAAGCAGGGCTCCCTCCTCACGAACCCCGGCGGCCCCGGCGCCTCCGGCTTCGACTTCGTCAGGGACTCGGTCGACTTCGTCGCCGACGCCCAGCTGCAGAACCATTTCGACATCGTCGGCTTCGACCCGCGCGGAGTCGGCCGCTCGACGGCCGTCAAATGCTACGACCCCAAGCAGATGGACGAGTACCTGTACGGGATCACGCCGGGCCTGCGCGGGTCCGACCAGTGGATCGCCGAGAACGCGACCATCGCAAAGGACTTCGGGCAGGCATGCCAGCAGAACACCGGCGCCGCGCTGCCGAAGGTCGACACGGTGAGCGCAGCCCGCGACCTCGACCTGCTCCGGGCGGTCCTCGGCGACACGAAGCTCAACTACCTCGGCTACTCCTACGGCACCTACCTCGGCTCGGTGTACGCCGGGCTGTATCCGGGGAAGACCGGCCGGCTGGTCCTCGATGGGGCGCTCGACCCGGCGGCCAGCAACTTCGACGTGACCGAGGTGCAGGCCAAGGGCTTCGAGAGCGCGCTCCGCGCCTACCTCGTCAGCTGCCTGACGAAGAAGGGGTGTCCATTCCAGGGCACCGTCGACGGCGCCATGACGACCGTCGGACAGCTCCTGGCCGCGTTGGAGAAGTCCCCGATCCGGAACTCGGACGGTCGTGAGCTCGGCGCCAACACTATGGTGACCGCGATCATCACCCCCCTCTACGACGCCACCGCCTGGTCCTACCTCGACAAGCTCTTCGACTCGGTGATGAAGGGGAGCGCGTCCGTCGCCTTCCAGCTGGCGGACACCTACAACGACCGCAACTCCGACGGCACCTACGCGGACAATTCGACCGAGGCGTTCGTCGCCATCAACTGCCTCGACTACACGTACAACGCGGACCCCACCGTGATGCGCGAGCAGGCAGCCGAACTCGCGAAGGCGGCTCCCGTCATCGGCCCGTACATGGCCTACGGCGACATCGGATGCGCCAATTGGCCGTATAAGGCGACCGGTGACCGCGGCCCGATCTCGGCGAAAGGCTCCGCGCCCATCCTCGTCGTGGGCACCACCAACGACCCGGCGACCCCCTACGTGTGGGCGAAGAACCTCGCGTCCGAGCTGCAGAACGGACACCTCCTCACGTACAAGGGCGAGGGGCACACCGCCTACAACAAGTCGAACCAGTGCGTGAACGGCGCCGTCGACGCCTTCCTGGTGAAGGGCACGATTCCCGCGAAGGGCACGACGTGCTGAGCCAGCGGCTGCATGTCGGAAGCGCGAGTGGTGCAATTTTGCAGAGGGTGAAATAATCGTAAGCGTGTCTGCGGCCCCCGATTCCACCCTGAGCGAACTGGGACTGCGCGAGCGCAAACGCATCGCCACCCGCCGTTCGATCCAGCTCGCCGCCGTCGAGCTCGCCAGCAAGCGAGGCTTCGACCGCGTCACCATCGACGAGATCAGTCACGTCGCCAACGTCTCGCCGCGAACCTTCTTCAACTACTTCCCCTCGAAGGAGTCCGCGATCATCGGCGAGCTGCCCGAGCTCCCGGATGCGGAGAGCATCGAGCGCTTCGTCGAGGCCGGACCGGCGGAGCCGATCCTCGAGGGCATCTGCACCCTCCTGATCGCGGCGATCGACATCGGCGACATGGGCGGCGGCGACGTGGGCGGACGCGTCGCAGGCGCCGGAGACGCGGCCGGTGAGGACCAGGAGACTGACGCAAGCATCGGCCCGGTGAGCGTGCAGCAGCTGCACACGCTGCGCCGTGCGCTGTTGAAGGACAACCCGGAGCTGTTCGCCCTGCGGATGGCGAGCATGCATTCGTTCGAGGATGCGCTCAGCGGCGTGGTCCAGCTCCGCCTCTCTCACGACGACCCGGGCCTCGCGGACGACCCCGAGGCGCTGCACCAGCGGGCACGCCTGGTCACCTACGTCGCCCTCGCCGGAATGCGCCACGCCTGGTCCTGCTGGGCGGATCACGGCGGCGTCGAGCCGCTGTCCGACCGCCTGCGCAGTTCGTTCGCGCAGCTCGCCGAACTCGGCACGCACGTCCACTGACCGGAACGCCGGTGGTCGTCACCACCGGGACGGATCGGGTAAGCTATCTGACTGTGCGCCGGGCGGAAGCCCGACCCACGCCGCCCTAGCTCAGTCGGCAGAGCATCTCACTCGTAATGAGAAGGTCAAGGGTTCGATTCCCTTGGGCGGCTCCACTAGAACACTCCGGATGCGGCCTTATCCTGTCCCGCGCGTGAAGCTCAGTCGCTGATGAGGTCCTCATCACGCAGAAACGCCAACACCGTGTCAGCCAGCGCCTTCGAGTCGGCTAGCGTTCCCGTCGTGATGCCAGCTCCGTAGCGGACCTCGTTGCTCCGGACGTGGAGGAACTCGTACTCGGGGTGGATCTGCGAGTACAGAAACCGAACGACATCGTTGATACCGGGTCCCCTGCTCGGGTGGCCGTTGTGGAAGTCGACGTGTCTGCTGCTGGCCGTGAGCTTGGGATGAACGGCGCGCGCCCCGGCGTCGCTGTTCAGTCGCTCGTCAGCGTAGAAAGCTGCTCGCACGGCTCGGTAGCACGCATAGAAGTAGGCGACTGTCGCCCACTCCTCGTCGGCATCGAACAACCGCTCTGCCGTTTGACGATGGTCCGCGGAGCGTGAGAGGTGCCGCTCGGCGAACGAGGTGCCGGACATCCGCGTCTACTTGGCTACAGCAATACGAGCGCTGTCGGCGACTTGCGCATCGTCGGTGGATTCGCTCCCGAACCGAAGTTCGAGTTCTAGTTCGCCGGCGTAGCAGTCGCGCACCTCTGCGAATGCGGAGACCGCAGCGAGCTGGCCATCGAGAGTGTTCTGTGTGAGGTCGGCCCAGACGATCGCACGGGACTCGTTGAAGTAGAAGCGCACGGAAAGGGAGTGGAGTGCGTCCCATCCGCCCAGGTAGGAGAAGGCGGTCGCGCCGACGGCCTCGGCCATCACAGGAGCATCTTCTTCCGGCACGGGCGTCCAACTCATCATCTGCCGATCGTAGCCCGCAAGCCCGAGCGAAGCCCAGACGGCTGCGGACGGCTGTGGATAAGTGCTCGCAGCGATGCGTCGTGAGAACTCTCTATTTGGCGACGAGCGTCGTCTCGAAGCTGTACATGTCGGGTCGGTAGCAGTGCTGGCCGTATTCGATGGCCCGCCCCGAATTGTCGTAGGCGATGCGCTCCATCGTCAGCACCGGGCTTCCCTTCGAGATGTCCAGCAGATCGTGTTCGTCGTGCTGCTCGCGCCGGGCGCCGATCTTCTGCTTGGCGATCTGAATGGTCACGCCCCGGGCGCGGAGGGCCTGGTAGAGGCCCCGGGTCTCCAGCTGCGCGGCCGTGATGTACGCGAACTCGACGGGGAGGTAGTTCTCGAGGACCGCGACCGGTGTGCCGTCCGAGAGCCGCTGCCGGCGCACGTGGACCACCTCATCGCCCGGTGCGATGGCCAGATGCTCGGCGACGACCTCGTCGGCGGGGATGATCTCGTAGGTGAGCACGTTGGTGCCCGGCTCGTGGTTGGTCGTCCGAAGATCCTCGAACAGGCTGGTGAGCTCGACAGGCCGGGTGACCTGTCCCTGCACCACCTGCGTCCCGATGCCCCGCCGGCGCACCAGCAGACCACGGTCCACCAGCTCCTGGATCGCCCGGCGCACGGTCGGACGCGAGAGACTGAGGCGGTGTCCGATCGCGATCTCGTTCTCCAGGCGGCTCCCGGCGGGGATCGATCCGGAGCGGATGGCCTCTTCGAGCCTGCTCGAGATCTGGAAGTACAGCGGAATCGGCCCGCTGCGGTCAAGATCCGCGAACAGTTCGTCCGGCCACACGGTCTCGACGTTCGACATGGTCTCCCCTTCGTGGGCAATCAACCGATTGTTCCGACAATATTACCTCTCACCGCATTCGACAGGAGGAGAGACCGGAGCTTGCGCTATTGTTAGGACATCGTTCCGAACCGGTCATCGATGACTGTAGACGCTAGGGGAGATGTGGGCACCAGCACAGAAGCGGCGGAAGTCGTCGCCATGGGAAGACTCGGAGTCGATCTCTACCCCCTGCAAGACGGAGTGGGCCTGGAGGACGTCTCCACCTTCGGCAAGTATCTCGGCGGAAGCGCGGCGAACGTCAGCGTGGCCGCGGCTCGGCATGGCCACGCGGTCGCGCTCATCTCCCGCGTCGGCGCGGACCCGTTCGGCCGCTATCTTCTGCGTGAACTGGAGCGCCTGCAGGTCAGCGCCGAGGAGGTTCGCACGGACCCGACGCTGAACACACCGGTGACGTTCTGCGAGATCTTCCCTCCCGACAACTTCCCGCTCTACTTCTACCGGGAGCCGAAGGCGCCCGACCTCAACATCGAGCCCCTCGACCTTCCGCTCGAGAAGATCGTGAATGCGGGGATCCTCTGGTCCACCGTCACCGGGCTGAGCCAGGAACCGAGCCGGGCCGCGCACTTCGCCGCCTACCGCGCGCGTGGCCGCCGAGGCCACACGGTGCTCGATCTCGACTACCGGCCGATGTTCTGGGCCGACAGGGATGCGGCGCGTGAGCAGATCCAGGCGGCCCTTCCGTTCATGACCGTCGCGGTCGGAAATCGTGAAGAGTGCGAGGTGGCCGTCGGCGAGACGGACCCGGTGCGGGCGGCGGATGCGCTGCTCGAGCGGGGTGTGGATCTGGCGATCGTCAAACAGGGTCCGCGGGGCGTCCTGGCGAAGACCCGCGAGGAGACGGTCGAGGTCGACCCGTTCCCCGTGGAGGTCGTCAACGGGCTCGGGGCCGGGGATGCGTTCGGCGGCGCCCTCTGTCACGGCCTGCTGGAGGGGTGGGACCTGGAGCGCGTCGTGCGATTCGCCAACGTCGCGGGGGCGATCGTCGCCACCCGGCGCGAGTGCTCGACGGCGATGCCGACGAGCGATGAGGTCGACTCCCTCCTGGTCCGGGGTCTCTGATGGCCGGCAACGTCGATGCCGCGCTCATCCGCCGCCTGCCGGAGTTGCGGGCGGAACGGCCGGAAGCGATCCGTCAGCGCCTGGTCAGCCGGCAGCGCCGGACTCTCCTCGAGGGGGACGGCCGGCTGTTCATCATTGCCGCCGATCACCCCGCTCGCGGTTCCCTCGGCGTCGGCCACGATCCGATGGCGATGGCCGACCGCTACGGCCTGCTCGAACGGCTCGCCGTCGCGCTGAGCCATCCCGGTGTGGATGGTGTGCTCGGCACCCCGGACATCATCGACGATCTGGCTCTGCTGGGCTTGCTGCACAACAAGATCGTGGTCGGCTCGATGAACCGTGGCGGCTTGCGCGGCTCCTCCTTCGAAATGGACGATCGCTACACCGGGTTCGACGTGCCGACGATGGTCGCCTCGGGGATCGACTTCGCCAAGGCGCTGATCCGCATCAACCTGTCCGATCCGTCGACGGCTCGCACCCTCGAGACCACGGCGCGCGCCGTCACGGAGTCGAGCCGGGCGGGGCTGCCCATCATGCTCGAACCGTTCGTGAGCGTCTGGGCCGACGGTCGCATCGTCAACCAGCTCGACCCGGACTCGGTCATCACCTCCATTGCGATCGCCTCCGGGCTCGGCGCGAGCAGCGCGTACACGTGGATGAAGCTCCCGGTGGTCGACGATATGGAGCGGGTGATGGCGGCGACGACCATGCCGACCGTCCTGCTCGGCGGCGATTCCGGCGAGGACCCCGAGGAGACGTTCGCCGCCTGGGAGGACGCCCTCACGCTGCCCGGCGTGCGCGGCCTGACCGTCGGCCGTACACTGCTGTACCCGCCCGACGGGAACGTCGCCGATGCCGTCGACACCGCGGCGCGGCTCGTGCACCCCAGCCTCAGTACTGTCCCTTCCGTCCGCTAAACGGCTCGAACCCCGACTGTTAGGAATCGCAATGAGCACCACCGAGACCATCCTCACCGCAGGAACCTCCGAGGGGGACCTCCCGATCGTCCCGCATTGGATCGACGGGGCCGAGTATCCGTCGAGCAGCGGGCGGACCGCACCCGTGTTCGATCCGGCGCTCGGCGTCGAGACCAAACGGGTCGCCCTCGCCGATCGGGCGGAGATCGACGCCGCGGTGGCGAGCGCCGCGGCCGCGTTCCCGGGGTGGCGGGACCTCTCGCTGGCCAAGCGCCAAGCCGTGCTCTTCCGGTTCCGCGAACTTCTGGATGCCCGCAAGGGCGAGCTCGCCGAGATCATCACCTCGGAACACGGGAAGGTGCTCTCGGACGCGCTGGGCGAGATCAGCCGCGGACAGGAAGTCGTGGAGTTCGCCACCGGCCTCGCCCATCACCTGAAGGGCGAGTTCTCCGAACAGGTCTCCACCGGCATCGACGTGTACTCGACCCGTCAGCCGCTCGGCGTGGTCGCCATCATCTCGCCGTTCAACTTCCCGGCGATGGTCCCCGCGTGGTTCTTCCCCATCGCGATCGCCGCAGGCAATGCGGTCATCCTCAAGCCGAGCGAGAAGGACCCGTCCGCGGCGCTGTGGATGGCCCGGCTGTGGAAGGAGGCCGGCCTCCCCGACGGCGTGTTCACCGTTCTCAACGGGGACAAGGAGGCGGTCGACGGCCTGCTGACGCACCCGGAGGTCGCAGCCGTCAGCTTCGTCGGGTCGACCCCGATCGCGAAGTACGTCTACGAAACGGGCACGGCGCACGGCAAGCGGGTCCAGGCCCTCGGCGGGGCGAAGAACCACATGCTCGTCCTGCCCGATGCGGATCTCGACGTGACAGCGGACAGCGCGATCAATGCGGGCTTCGGCTCAGCGGGCGAGCGCTGCATGGCCATCTCTGTCATCGTCGCCGTCGAACCGGTGGCCGACGACCTCGTGCAGAAGATCACCGAGCGGATCGCCGGCCTGCGTGTCGGAGACGGTCGCCGCGGCTGCGACATGGGTCCGCTGGTCACCCGTCAGCACCGGGACAAGGTCGCCTCCTACATCGACATCGCGGCGAACGACGGCGCGACCGTCGTCACCGACGGCCGCGAGGTCAACCCGGACGGGGACGCGAACGGCTTCTGGCTCGGCCCGACGCTGCTCGACCGCGTCCCGACCGGCAGCCGCGCCTACACCGAGGAGATCTTCGGGCCCGTCCTGTCCATCGTGCGGGTCGCCAGCTACGAGGACGGCGTCGACCTGATCAACTCCAGCGCCTTCGGCAACGGCACGGCCATCTTCACCAACGACGGCGGGGCTGCGCGACGGTTCCAGCGGGACATCCAGGTCGGGATGATCGGCATCAACGTCCCCATCCCGGTCCCGGTGGCCACCTTCTCGTTCGGCGGCTGGAAGGACTCGCTGTTCGGCGACACGAAGGCGCACGGCGCCGAGGGCGTCCGGTTCTTCACCCAGCAGAAGGCGATCACCAGCCGGTGGCTCGATCCGTCGCACGGCGGCATCAACCTCGGCTTCCCGCAGAACGACTGATGGCCGCCGACCACAACCACTGGCTGCGGCGCCGGGGCGATCTCTCCCGGGAGGGATGGGAGAGCGTCGTCGATGCGTCGGAGCCCGGCTGGCAGCACACCGGTCTGCGCGTCGCCGAGCTAGCGGCCGGCGACGAACTCGTCCTCCCGGGCGCCGGGACCGAGGCGATGGTGGTGCCCCTCGCCGGTTCGTTCACAGTGACGCACGACGGAAAGCAGGGTGCAGGGACCACCGAGCTGACCGGACGCGCGAGCGTCTTCGACGGCGCGACCGACGTGCTGTATCTCGGCGCATCGTCCACCGGGACGCTCACCGGCCGCGGGCGGGTCGCCGTGGCCACGTCGTCCACCGACGAGGACCGTCCGTCCCGCTACCTGCCGGCCTCCGAGACGCCGGTAGAGCTGCGAGGCGCCGGTCAGTCCAGCCGCCAAGTGCACAACTTCGGCGTCCCGGGGGCTCTGGATGCGGTCCGGCTCATCGTCTGCGAGGTCGTGACCCCGGCCGGGAACTGGTCGTCCTATCCGCCGCACAAGCACGACGAGGCCATTCCGGGCCACGAATCGCGTCTCGAGGAGATCTACTACTTCGAGGCGGCGACCGAGAGGGGCCGGGAGGCGGCGGGGGAGCCGTTCGGCGTCTTCAGCGCGTACTCGTCGGTGGCCGGCGAGATCGAGATCGACGGTCTCGTGCACTCCGGCGACATCGCTCTCGTGCCCTTCGGCTACCACGGCCCCGCTGTCGCGGCCCCCGGCTACGACCTTTACTACCTGAACGTCATGGCAGGTCCCGGCCCGGAGCGGGCCTGGCTGATCTCCGACGATCCCGCTCATGCGTGGGTGCGCGACACGTGGGCCGGGCAAGCAATGGACGCGCGACTCCCATATTCCAGCGAGAAGGAAGGCCGGCGCTGATGGCGGCGACGAAACGATTGACGGTGGGCCAGGCGCTCATCGAATTCCTGGCCCACCAGTGGACGGTCGACGGCGATCATCGCGAACGCACCATCCCCGGTGTCTTCGGCATCTTCGGGCACGGCAACGTGGCCGGCATCGGCCAGGCGCTCGCGCAGCTCAACAGCCGGCAGCCGGACCTGATGCCCTATTACCAGGCGCGGAACGAGCAGGCCATGGTGCACGAATCCGTGGGCTACGCGCGCATCCACCGCCGCCGTGGGACGTACGCATCGACGGCGTCCGTCGGGCCGGGCGCGACGAACATGCTCACGGGGGCAGCGCTGGCGACGACGAACCGGCTCCCGGCGCTGCTGCTGCCGAGCGACACCTTCGCGACCCGGGTGGCGGATCCTGTGCTGCAACAGCTCGAGCAGCCGCACGACATCGGGCTCACCGTGAACGACGCGTTCCGGCCGCTTTCCCGCTTCTTCGACCGCGTGCAGCGGCCGGAGCAGCTGTATTCGATCGCGCTCGGGGCACTGCGCGTGCTGACCGATCCGGCGGAGACCGGCGCGGTCACCATCGCGCTGCCCGAGGATGTGCAGGCCGAGACCATCGAGGTGCCGGTCGAATTCCTCGCCGATCGGGAGTGGCGTATCCGTCGTCCGCTGCCGGAGCGCGACCCTCTGGGCTCGGCCGTCGCGGCCATCCGTGCTGCGGAACGGCCGTTCATCGTCGCCGGAGGCGGCGTGATCTACTCCGGAGCCGAGGACGCACTGCGGGCGTTCGCCGAGGCGACGGGAATCCCCGTCGGAACCACCCAGGCGGGCGGCGGTTCGATGCTCTGGGATCATCCGCAGTATCTCGGCGCCGTGGGAGCCACCGGCACCGCAGCCGCGAACCGGATCGCCGCCGAGGCGGATCTCGTCATCGGCATCGGCACCCGGTACAGCGACTTCACGACGGCGTCGCGCACGGCGTTCCAGCACCCGTCCGTCCGATTCGTGAACATCAATGTGGCCTCCTTCGACGCGTACAAGAACGGAACGGAGTTGCCGGTCGTCGCCGATGCCCGGGAGGCGCTCACCTCCCTGACGGCGGAACTGGCACGGCACCGCATCGCCGACGCGTATGCCGAGCGCATCCGCAGTGAGAAGGCCGGATGGGACGCGATCGTCGACGTCGCTCTGAAGCCGGCCGCAACCGAACAGACCGGAACCGGACTTCCCGGGCAGCCGGCGATCATCGGGGCCGTCCACGCCGCCAGCGATCCTCGCGATGTCATCGTGCAAGCCGCCGGCTCCCTGCCCGGAGACCTGCATAAACTCTGGCGCGTGCGGGACCCGCTCGGCTATCACGTCGAATATGCCTTCTCGTGCATGGGCTACGAGATCGCCGGAGGTCTGGGAGTGAAACGCGGCCTGCTGGCCGCGGGGGACGACCGGGATGTGATCGTCATGGTCGGCGACGGGTCGTACCTGATGCTCCACTCGGAGCTGGTGACGGCCGTGGCCGAGCGCATCAAACTCATCGTCGTGATCGTGCAGAACCACGGCTTCGCCTCCATCGGGCACCTCTCCGAGACCGTGGGGGCCGACCGCTTCGGGACGAAGTACCGCGCCTATGATCCGCGCGCCCGCAATTTCCAGGGGGACGAGGTCCTCCCCGTCGACCTGGCGATGAACGCGCGCAGTTACGGCGTCGACGTCATCGAGATCCAGCCGGGACCTGCGGCTCTGGATGAGCTCGGCTCCGCGATCCGGACAGCGAAGGCAGCCGGGGGGCCGACGGTGATCCACATCGATAGCGACCCGCTGATCTACGGGCCGGACGGCGAGGGATGGTGGGATGTGCCGGTGGCGGAAGTGTCGACCCTTCCCTCGACCCAGGAGGCACGAGCGGAGTACGAGAAGCAGCGGGCCGCGCAGCGACCGCTCCTCGGCCGAGGGGACGGGGCATGAAGGCGGCTGCGGCCGGCGCGCCGGTGAGCTTCGGAGTCTTCGAGATGACGCCGGAGGGCGCCGAGACCGTCGGTCCGGACGAGATGCTGGAGATCCTCGTCCGCACGGGCTACACCGGCATCGACCTGGGCCCGCTCGGCTTTCTCGGGCGCGGAGACGAGCTGCGCCGGCGACTCGACCGGTTCGGCGTCGACCTGGCCGGGGGATGGGTGGAGTTGCCGTTCTCCGACGATGAGGCGTTCGAGGACAGCCTCCCGGAGCTCGAGGAGGCGCTGCGCATCTTCAGCGACGCCGCGGCATCGTCCCGGGGGCGGCTGCCGAAGCCGACGCTCGCGGACCACGGGTCCGCCGAGCGGAAGTCATCGTTCCAGCGGACCGGAGGAGGCCTGGATGCCGCCGGCTGGGAGCGGCTCGCCCGGAACACGGAACGCGCCGCGTCGCGCGTCCGCGCCGCCGGCTTGGAACCGACGTTCCACCATCACGCCGGCACCTTCGTCGAAGCGCCGGACGAGATCGACCGCTTCCTCGAACTGGTGGATGTGGACCTCACACTCGACACCGGTCATCTGCTGCTCGGTGGAGGCGACCCGCTCGAGGCCGTGCGCCGCTGGGGTCCGCGCATCAACCACCTCCATCTGAAGGACGTCGACACCGCCCGGCTGAACAGCGTCACCGGAGCGGGCGGTGGGATGACCGAGGTGTGGTCCTCCGGCGCCTTCGTCGCCTTCGGCCGCGGCGACATCGACCTGCCGGCTGTCCTGAACGCGATGGACGAGCTCGGCTACGACGGCTGGATCGTGGTGGAGCAGGATGTGCTCCCCGCGCCCGGCTCGCCCCTCGCTGAGTTCCTCCGGCACAGAGAACACGACCAGCACGCCAGCCGCGAGTTCCTGCGGCCATGGTGCTGACCCCGGCTGAACACAGGAAGACAGGAAGAACAGTGACAGAGACGCCCCTTCGGTTCGGTCTGATCGGCACCGGCAGAATCGGCCAGGTCCACGCCCGGAGCATCGCCGCCGACCCCGCGACCACGCTCGCCTGGGTCTGCGACCCCATCGTGGAGGGTGCGCGTTCCGTCGCCGCAGCCTACGGCGGGAGGGTCACCGAATCGGCCGAGGAAGTCCTGGCGGCCGCGGACGTCGACGCGGTGCTCATCGCATCCCCGACTCCGACGCATGTCGACCTGATCGGCGCCGCCGTGAGCGCCGGCATCCCCGTGCTGTGCGAGAAGCCGATCGATCTCGACATCGCCCGAGTGGATGCTCTGCGTCCGGCGGTCGCCGGCTCCGGCGTCCCCGTCGCGCTCGGATTCAACCGGCGGTTCGATCCCTCGTTCGCGGCCGCGCGCGCCCGGGTGGCGGCCGGCGAGATCGGCGAGCTGGAGCAGCTCTCCATCATCAGCCGGGACCCGTCGGCTCCGCCCGCCGCCTATGTCGCGGTCTCGGGAGGCATCTTCCGGGACATGACGATCCACGACTTCGACATGGCCCGGTTCTTCCTCCCCGACATCGTCGAGGTGCGCGCCGCCGGATCCGTCCTCTTCGACGCGGGCGCTCGCGAGCACGGCGACTACGACACCGCGGTCTCGACATTGCTCTCCTCCTCGGGGGCGATGGTGACGATCATCAACTCCCGGCACAGCGCTGTCGGGTACGACCAGCGCATCGAAGCGTTCGGCTCCCAGGGGATGCTGCAGGTCGCGAATGCGCCGACCAGCCTGGTCAGTCTCTCCACCGCGAGCGCGGTGGAGGCCAAGCCGCCGTACCAGGACTTCTTCCTCGAGCGTTACGCCGAGGCGTACGCGGCCGAGCTCCGCGAGTTCGTCAAGCTCGTCCGCGGCGAAGCGTCGACCAGCCCGAGCTACGAGGACGGCCGGGCGGCACTGATCCTGGCCGACGCCGCCCAGCGCTCGGCGGAGACCGGTCTCACCGTTCGGGTGGATGTCGGCTGATGCCCTACCGGCTCGCCGCTTCCGCGGAAATGCTGTACCTCGAACGCCCGTTCATCGAGCGGGTGCAGCGCATCCACGAGCGGGGACTCGAGGTCGAGATCTGGGACTGGTCGTCGAAGGACCTGGGCGGGCTCGCCGCCACCGGCGCCACGTTCTCGTCCATGACCGGATACCTGCGCGGCGATCTCGTCACCGAGGACGGCATCGCCGAGCTCCTCTCGACCGCCGGGGAGTCGCTGCATGCAGCGGACGTCCTCGATTGTCCTCGGCTCAATCTTCACGGCACCGGTCTCGATGCCCACGGAATCCCGGTCTCGCCGGGCCGCGAAGTCACAGGCGGGGATTGGCTCGCCGCCGGTGACACGCTTCGACGGCTGGCCGAGCTGGCCGGGGACGCCGGCAGGATCTTCACGCTGGAGAATCTGAACACCGCGGTCGACCATCCGGGAACCCCGTTCGCGCGGGCGGCCGACACGCTGGCGCTCGTGGCCGCAGTGGACCATCCCGCGCTCCGCCTCAACCTCGATCTGTATCACGCGCAGATCGGGGAGGGGAATCTGGTCCAGCTCGTCCGCGATGCGTTCCCGTACATCGGCGAGGTGCAGGTGGCGGATGTCCCGGGCCGGTGCGAGCCGGGCACCGGAGAGATCCGCTACCAGCGGATAGCGGAGGAATTGACGGCTCTCGGCTACAGCGGCGTCATCGCGCTGGAGAGCTGGGCGAGCGGAGACGCAGACGAGGCGCTCGACGCGTTCGAGGCTACATTCGCCTCATGGCGCAACTGATCTATGCAGCGAATGTGACCCTCGACGGCTACATCGAGGATGAGAGCGGCGCGTTCGACTTCCTCCCCGTCGACGACGAGGTGTTCCAGTCCCACACCGACCTGCTGCGGTCGGTCGGCACCCTCCTGTACGGGCGGAGGCTGTACGAGAAGATGGCCGTCTGGGAGATCGACACCGGCCTCGCCGCCCAGTCCGCACCGTTCGCCGGGTTCGCTGCGGCGTGGCAGGCGCCGGACAAGGTGGTGTATTCGCGGACCCTGGCCGCCGCCTCCACCTCCCGTACCCGGATCGAACGCGACTTCGACCCGGCCGCAGTTCGGGAACTCCTGGCCTCCGCCCCGCGCGACGTCCTGATCGGAGGTGCGGAGCTCGCGGCCCAGGCGTTCTCGGCCGGGCTGGTCGGCGAACTCCAGCTCTACGTCATGCCGCTGGTCGTCGGCGGCGGCAAGCCGGGGCTCCCGGCGGGGACGCGTGCCGCCCTCGAACTGCTCGACGAGCACCGCTTCGGCAACGGCGTCGTCCGGCTCCGCTACCGGCCGCTGGCGCGCTGAGCCGGCCGAACGGCGCGGAGTCGCGGCGTCAGGCCGGCGCGGCGCGAGTCAGGCCGTCAGGCCGTTAGCCCGTCAGGCCGTCAGGGCGTCCGCTCGAGTTCGTGCGCGAGCGTGTCGAGCTCTGCGCCTCCGGCCATGAGGCTGGTGAGCTCGGCCAGCGTGACCTCGGATTTTGCGAAGTCGCCCTGACTGGTTCCCCGGTTGAGAAGCAGGAAGCGGTCGCCGACCGGGTAGGCGTGATGCGGATTGTGGGTGATGAAGACCACCCCGAGCCCGCGATCGCGTGCCCGCGCGATGTAGCGCAGCACCACCCCGGACTGCTTGACCCCGAGCGCTGCCGTCGGCTCGTCGAGGATCAGCACGCGGGCCCCGAAGTAGACGGCCCGGGCGATGGCGACGCACTGCCGTTCGCCTCCCGAGAGGGTCCCGATCGCCTGGTCGACGTCGCGCAGGTCGATGCCCATGTTCGCGAGCTCGGTGTACGTGATGGTCTTCATCTTCTTCACGTCGAGGCGCCGGAACGGTCCCCATCCTCGCGTGATCTCCGAGCCCAGGAAGAAGTTCCTCCAGACGGGCATCAGCGGGATGACGGCGAGGTCCTGGTAGACGGTCGCGATCCCCGCATCCAGGGCGTCACGCGGGGACCCGAAGGTCACGGGCCGACCATCCAGGAGGATCTCTCCGTGGCTCGGGCTGTGGGCGCCCGCCAGCATCTTGATGAAGGTCGACTTCCCGGCGCCGTTGTCGCCCAGGACGCAGGTCACCTCTCCGGCGGACACCGCCGTGGAGACCCCGTGCAGTGCGTCGACCGCTCCGTACCGCTTCCCGATGTCCCGGACCTCGATGATGTGCCGGCCGGACGCCGTGGTCGTCGTCGATGTGGTCGTCGTGCTCATCGTGAGCCTCCTGCTCGAATGCGGACCCAGTGGTTGAGCAACACGGCCAGCAACAGCATCGCGCCGAGGAAGGTGCGGAGCCAGTTGGTGTCCCACTGGGCGAAGGTGATGCCTTGGAAGACCATCCCGTAGATCAGGGCGCCGAGGGCGGCGCCCACAGCCGAGCCGAAGCCGCCGGTCAGCAGGCAGCCGCCGACGACGGCGCAGATGATGTAGATGAACTCCTGGCCGACGCCGGTGTTCGCCTGCACGGTCGAGGTGCGGAAGAGCGAGATCATTCCGACGAGCCAGCCCGCGCCTGCCGTGGTCATGAACAGCCCGACCTTGGTCTTCATGATGGGGACGCCGACCTGACGCGACGAGTTCAGCGCGCCGCCCACCGCGAATACCCAGTTCCCG
This sequence comes from Leifsonia sp. HAY1-4F, assembly GCF_056755275.1. Classification (NCBI taxonomy): domain Bacteria; kingdom Bacillati; phylum Actinomycetota; class Actinomycetes; order Micrococcales; family Microbacteriaceae; genus Leifsonia; species Leifsonia sp. HAY1-4F. The sequence goes on along the minus strand of NZ_JBNDHX010000033.1, from coordinate 722 downwards.
GCGCGCGTGCGCAGGAGCACCCAGGTGGCGACGGCGGTGACGAGGAACCACCAGAGGACCGACACGTAGAAGGTGCCGCCGCCGATCTGGATCGAGGACCCGAACAGCGGCTGGATCGAGTTGTAGAGGGGGACGGAGGTCATGCCCTCGATCGCCACCTGGCCGGTGATGAGCTTGGTCACGGCCAGGTCGATGCCCGCGAGGACGAAGAAGGTGCCGAGCGTCACGATGAAGCTCGGGAGACCGGTCCGCATCACGAGGTAGCCGTTGAGGGCTCCCACGGCCAGGGCCACGGCGAGGGCGATGACGACGGCGATCCAGATGTTGAGCCCGTAGTGGGTGGTGAGCACGCCGACGATCAGGGCGGTGAATCCCGTCATCACACCGGCGGAGAGGTCGAACTCTCCGCCGATCATGAGCATCGCGACGGCCACGGCCATGATCCCGAAGGTGGATGCGGACTCCAGCCAGACTCCGGCGCCCGGAAGGGTGAAGAAGGTGGTCGTGTAGACGGAGAAGAAGATCATGACCGCGAGGGCGGCGACGAGCGCTCCGATCTCCGGGCGGCTGAGCAGACGACGGATCATTCCGCGATTGAGCGGCCGCCTCGTCGCGACGACCTCGATGTCGGTGGTGGTCACGGGTTTCCTTTCGTGGGCTTCGGGCGGGTGGAGCGGGCCAGGCCCTGTCTCTTATACACATCTGACGCTGCCGACGACGGA
>NZ_JBNDHX010000032.1:0-34026 GCF_056755275.1 Leifsonia sp. HAY1-4F | reverse complement strand
CCCCCTTTCTCAAAGAAAGGCCCCCCCCCCCAGATTAGCGAGTGTCTCGTGGGCTCGGAGATGTGTATAAGAGACAGCAGCTCGATCAGCTTGCCGCTGATCCGCGTGCCGGTGAGACGGGAGAGGGTGTCGCCGGGGAGGTCGGCGGGCAGCTCGACGATGGAGAAGTCGGGCATGATCCGGATGTGCCCGAAGTCGTCGCGGCTGAGGCCGCCCTCGTTCGCGAGAGCGCCGACGATCTGGCGCGGTTCCACCTTCTGCCGCTTGCCCACCTCGATCCGGTACGGCGCCATCGGCTTGTCACTCCGCTCGCGGCGCGGCGCGCGGTCGCCCCGCGCCCCGCGGTCGTCCCGGCCGCCGGCGCGATCGCCCCTGTCGCCTCGTCCCGAGCGGTCGTCAGCACGGGAGTCGCGCTCCACGCGCTGGCTGAGCGCATCGTCCGCACTGAGCAGGAGGGGCTCGTCGCCCTGGGCGACGACGGCGAGCGCCGCCGCGACGTCCGCCTCGGGCACGTCGTGGTGCTCGACGTAGTGCCCGATGATGTCGCGGAAACGGGAGACCCGCTCCTCCTGCTGGAGCGCCTCCGTGATCGCGTCGTCGAAGCGGGCGAGCCGGGTGGTGTTGATGTCGTCGACGCTCGGAAGCTGCATCTGGGCGAGCGGCTGGCGGGTGGCCTTCTCGATCGCGGACAGCAGCCGGCGTTCCCGCGGCGTGACGAAGCTGATCGCGGCGCCGCTGCGGCCCGCGCGTCCCGTGCGGCCGATGCGGTGCACGTACGACTCGGTGTCGACGGGGATGTCGAAGTTGACCACGTGGCTGATCCGCTCCACGTCGAGGCCGCGCGCCGCCACATCCGTCGCCACCAGGATGTCGAGCTTTCCCGACTTGAGCTGGTCGACCGTGCGCTCCCGCTGGGCCTGCGCGATGTCGCCGTTGATCGCGGCCGCGGAGTAACCGCGTGCCCGCAGCCGCTCGGCCAGCGTCTCGGTCTCGTTCTTGGTGCGGACGAAGACGATCATGCCCTCGAAGTTCTCGACCTCGAGGATGCGCGTGAGCGCATCCACCTTCTGCGGATACGACACCACGAGGTAGCGCTGCGTGGTGTTGGCCGACGTAGTGGTCTTGGTCTTGACCGTGACCTCTTCGGGATCGTGCAGGTACTTCTTCGAGATGCGGCGGATCTGCGCCGGCATCGTCGCCGAGAACAGGGCGACCTGCTTGTCGTCCGGGGTGTCGGCGAGGATGGTCTCCACATCCTCGGCGAAGCCCATCTTGAGCATCTCGTCCGCCTCGTCGAGCACGAGGTACTTGAGCTGGGACAGGTCGAGCGTCCCCTTCTCGAGGTGGTCCATGATGCGGCCGGGCGTACCGACGACGATGTGGACGCCCCGGCGCAGCGCCGACAACTGGACGCCGTATCCCTGTCCGCCGTAGACGGGCAGCAGGTGGACGCCCTTCAGGTGGGCGGCGTAGCTCTCGAACGCCTCCGCCACCTGCAGGGCCAGCTCGCGGGTGGGCGCCAGCACGAGCGCCTGCGGGGTCTTCTGCGACAGGTCGAGCCGCGACAGGATCGGGAGCGCGAACGCGGCCGTCTTGCCCGTGCCGGTCTGGGCGAGGCCGACGACGTCCCTCCCGTCCAGCAGCAAGGGGATGGTCGCGGCCTGGATGGCGGACGGCGTCTCGTAGCCGACATCCTTCAACGCCTTGAGCACGGCAGGATCGAGCCCCAGATCGGAGAAGGTCGTCGGGGTCGGCTCGGCGTCTGCCTCGCTGGGCGGGGAATCGGTCGGGGTCATCATCCAACGGTAGTCCCTGCAGGGCGCGGGCGGTGAGCGTTCAGGGAGCAGCAGTCTGTGTATACAGAAGGACTCAATTCAGCCGAAGAGCCGCCCGCACATGGTGGTCGTGTATACATTGATCGCATGAAGGCCTATGAAGTCCGAACCTACGCAAGTTCCGAACAGCTCCCGCAGGAGGAGCAACTGGCGTGGAGGATCGCCCAGGTCGCGGCCGATCCGGTCGCTATCCGCGGCGATGTCGCCGAGATGATCGTGAACCGCGTGATCGACAATGCCGCCGTCGCCGTCGCCTCGCTGGGGCGCGCTCCCGTGACCGCGGCCCGCGGGCAGGCGGTCGCGCATCCCTCCACCCCCGGCGCCACGGTCTTCGGAGTGACCGACCGGGTCTCGCCGGAGTGGGCCGCCTGGGCCAACGGCGTCGCCGTGCGCGAGCTCGACTACCACGACACCTTCCTCGCCGCGGAGTATTCGCACCCCGGGGACAACATCCCGCCCCTCCTCGCCGTTGCCCAGCACGCGGGCCGTTCTGGTGCGGACCTCGTCCGCGGGATCGCGACGGGATACGAGATCCAGATCGATCTCGCGAAGGCGATCAGCCTCCACGCGCACAAGATCGACCATGTCGCCCACCTCGGGCCGAGCGCCGCTGCGGGCATCGGAACGCTCCTCGGCCTGGACCCGACGGTGATCTTCCAGGCGATCGGCCAGGCCCTGCACACGACGACCGCCACGCGGCAGTCGCGCAAGGGCGAGATCTCGACCTGGAAGGCGTACGCGCCGGCATTCGCCGGGAAGATGGCGGTGGAGGCGGTGGACCGGGCCATCCGCGGCCAGACGTCGCCGTCGCCCATCTGGGAGGGCGAGGACGGGGTCATCGCCCAGCTGCTCGACGGCCCGGATGCGCGCTACACGGTCAGCCTTCCCGAGCCCGGGGAGGCCAAGCGCGCCATCCTCGACTCGTTCACCAAGCAGCACTCGGCCGAGTACCAGGCGCAGGCGTTCATCGACCTCGCACGCAGGCTGGGCGTCCAGCATCCCGAGCTGCGGGACCCGGAGAAGGTGGAGTCGATCGTGCTCGCGACGAGCCATCACACCCACCACGTGATCGGCTCGGGCTCGAACGATCCGCAGAAGTACGACCCGGCGGCCAGCCGGGAGACGCTCGACCACTCGGTCCCGTACATCTTCACCGTCGCGCTCCAGGACGGCGCCTGGGACCACGTCGGCGCCTACGCTCCCGAGCGCGCCGGGCGCGCCGACACCGTCGCCCTGTGGCAGAAGGTGACCACCCGGGAGGACGCGGAGTGGACGCGCCGCTATCACTCCACCGACCCGGCGGAGCAGGCGTTCGGCGGCCGGATGGAGGCGACTCTGGCCGACGGCACCCGCATCGTCGAGGAGATCGCCGTCGCCGACGCCCATCCCCTCGGAGCGAAGCCGTTCGCGCGCACCGACTACGTGCACAAGTTCCGCACGCTCGCCGACGGCGTCCTCGGCTTCACTGAGGTCGAGCGCTTCCTCGATCTCGCCGAGCGACTGCCCGAGCTCACCGCCGGAGAAGTGCGGTTGCTGAACGTCGTGGCGCCCCCAGGCTCCCTGCCCGTTCCCCCGGAAGGACTGTTCTGATGCTGCACTCGAAGCTCACCGCCAGCGAGAAGCGGCGCGCGTTCCGTGAGGGGCTCGCCTCCGGGGAGCTGCTGCGGATGCCCGGTGCGTTCAACCCGCTGAGCGCGAAGCTCATCCAGGACAAGGGGTTCGAAGGCGTCTACGTGTCGGGTGCCGTGGTGTCGGCCGATCTCGCGCTGCCGGACATCGGGCTGACCACCCTCACCGAGGTGTCCCAGCGAGCCGGTCAGATCGCCCGCGTGACCGATCTGCCCACGCTGGTCGACGCCGACACCGGATTCGGCGAGCCGATGAACGTCGCCCGCACGGTGCAGGTGATGGAGGATGCGGGCGTCGCGGGCATCCACATCGAGGACCAGGTGAACCCCAAGCGGTGCGGGCACCTCGACGGCAAGGATGTGGTCGACGAGTCGACGGCGCTGAAACGGATCGCGGCGGCCGTCGCCGGACGACGGGACCCGGACTTCCTCGTCATGGCCAGAACCGACATCCGGGGCGTGGAAGGCATGGCCGCGGCCGTCGACCGCGCGAAGGCTCTTGTCGATGCGGGCGCCGACGCGATCTTCCCCGAGGCGATGGCCGGCCTCGAGGAGTTCGCGGCGATGCGCGCCGCCGTCGACGTGCCGATCCTGGCGAACATGACCGAATTCGGCAAGAGCGACCTGTTCACCACGCAGCAGCTCGCCGATGTCGGCGTCAACCTCGTGATCTTCCCCGTGTCCCTGCTGCGCCTCGCGATGGGCGCCGCCGAGCGGGGCCTCGACACCATCCTCGCCGAGGGATCACTCACCTCCCGGGTGCCGGAGATGCAGACCCGCGCCCGCCTCTACGAACTCGTGGACTACGCCGGCTACGCGTCGTTCGACGAGCGCGTCTACACCTTCGACCTCGCCGGCAACCGGAGCTGACACCAGGATGAGCATCTCCCCTCCCCCGGCTCGCGACCGAGCGAGCGACGTCGCGTACAAGCGGCTTCGCGCCGAGATCATCGAATGGACGCTGGAGCCGGGCACCCGGATCAGTGAGACGGAGACCGCCGTCCGGCTCGGCGTCTCACGGACTCCGCTCCGGGAGGCGCTCTCCCGCCTCACCGCGGAAGGCCTCGTCACGAGTGTGGGCCGCACGAGCACCGTCGCACCTCTCTCGCGCGATCACATCGTGGAGCTGTTCGAGCTTCGGGAGGCTCTCGAGACCCAGGCCGCCCGGCTGGCCGCCCGCCGGCGCGACCCCGCACGCTTCGAAGAGCTTCGCGCGGCACTGCTGAGCGCCGTTCCGCACGACTCCGAGGCCGGGACCAGCCGGTACTACGAACTCGCCGACGCCCTCGACCGCGCTCTCGAGGAGGCCGCCGGCAGCCGGCACCTGGCCGCGAGCCTCCGGGACATGCGCGGCCAGCTGGCGCGTGCACGCCGCATCTCGCGCCAGGACCGACGCCGTCTCGATCAAGCCACGCAGGAGCACCTGGTCATCGTGGGTGCGATTATCGCCGGGGACGAGCTGCTGGCCAGCCAAGCCACGGCCGTGCACCTCCACAATTCGCTCGAGAACATGCTCGCGCGCGTGCCGTAGTCGGCCGACGCCTCGTGGTCATCCCGGCTGGCACGGGATAATGAGGTCATGCCCTCACGCCGACCGCGCCGCGCGATGGGGCAGCCCCCTCGGCGGGCCGTGTTCTCGGTCAGGGCGCGGATCGTCGTGGCGATCGTCCTCGCCGCGGGGATCGGGCTGGCCGCCGCGGGAGCTGCCACCTTCTTCGTGCTGCGCCAGCAGGCCCTGGCCGAGGTGGACGGGAACCTGTCCCGCAATCTGTCCCAGGTGAAGGCCGTCGCGGCTCAGACGCCGGCCGAAGACCAGAAGGGAGTGGATGCGCTGCTCCGCACGCTCATCCAGCAGGCCGCCCCTGCCCCCTCCGAGAGCACCCTCGGCATCGTCGCCGGGCAGGCCGCGTACATCCCCGGCGGCACCCTCCCGTTCCGGATGGATCGGGACAAGAGCCTCGTCGCCCGGTTCGCACGCGAGGCGGATCCGACCCACGTCGTGATGGGCACGGCGAAGTCCGCCGAGGGCACGCTGCGCTATGCGATCATCCCGGTGACGGTCGAGGGCGATCCGGCGCAGGGCCTCTACGTCGCGGCCTACGCCCTCGACAGCGTCCTCGCGGCGGTCGCGAGCCCGTTCCGGACGTATGCGTTCCTCGCCGCGGGCGCGCTCGTCCTCATCGGTCTCGTCGCCTGGTTCGTCGCCGGGCGGCTGCTGCGCCCGGTGCGGGAGCTCCGGGAGGCGGCGGATCAGCTCTCGGCGACGGAGCTCGGGCAGCACATCCCCGTCCGAGGCGGCGACGACCTGTCTCTCCTGGCAGCCGGCTTCAACCGGATGACGGACCGCCTGGAGGAGTCGTTCACCTCGCAGCGCCGGCTGCTGGACGACGTCGGCCACGAGCTGAAGACCCCTCTCACGATCGTGCGGGGCCACCTCGAGCTGCTCGATCCGAGCGACCCCGAGGATGTGCGCGTCGTGCGGGAGCTCGCCGTCGACGAACTCGACCGGATGAGCGAGCTCGTCGGAGACATCGCCCTGCTCGCCGAATCGCGCGGGCCGGGCTTCGTGAACGCAGCGCCGGCCGACCTCGCAGACCTGACGAGGATGGTCGCCGCCAAGGCCGCCGCCCTCGCGCCCGACCGCCCGTGGGTGACCGAGCAGGCGGCAGAGGGCGACGGGACGCTCGACGTCCGCCGGATCACCCAGGCCTGGCTCCAGCTCGCCGAGAACGCCGCGAAGTACTCGACGCCGGGTGGAGTGATCCGTCTGGGGAGCGAGCTCGTCCACGGTCGGACCGGGATGCTGTTCCGGGCGTGGGTGCGCGACGACGGACCCGGCATCGCGGAGGGCGATCAGGCCAGGGTCTTCGAGCGATTCCAGCGCGGAGGCGGCACCCGAGGGACCTCGGGGTCAGGACTCGGGCTCGCCATCGTCACCGCGATCGCGCAGGCCCACGGCGGCACCGCGGACGTCACGAGCTCGGCCGCCGGGTCGACGTTCACCCTCAGCATCCCGTGCGGGGACGCGGACGTGGACGGAGACGCGGGCTTCGGCGCCGTGGACGATGCCGCGCCTGCCGTCCGCACGTCCCCATCCATCGCAGAGGAGACGCCATGAGCCGCATCCTGATCGCCGAGGACGAGCCCCGGATCGCCTCCTTCGTGGAGAAGGGTCTGCGGTCGGCCGGCTTCACCGTCACCACGGTGACCGACGGGCTCGCGGCGCTCGACGAAGTGCGGACCGGCGCACACGACCTGCTGGTCCTGGACATCGGGCTCCCGGGGCTGGACGGCTTCGGCGTGCTCGATGCGGTCCGGGGCGAAGGGCATCCGCTCGTCGTCATCGTCCTGACCGCGCGCACCGGCGGGCGCGATGTCGTCGGCTCCCTCGAAGGCGGCGCGGACGACTACCTGGCCAAGCCCTTCCGGTTCGACGAGCTGCTCGCGCGTATCCGGCTGCGGCTGAAGGCGGCGCGCCCGGAGGCGGCCGATGTGCTGCAGGCGGGCGATCTGGTCCTGGACGTCCGCACCCGCCGCATCACCGTCGCCGGGACCGCGGTGGATCTGTCGGCGCGGGAGTTCGCTCTCGCGGAGGAGCTGCTGACCCACGCCGGTCAGGTGCTCAGCCGCGAGCAGCTGCTCAGCCGGGTCTGGGGGCTGGACTTCGACCCGGGATCGAATGTGGTCGACGTGTATGTGCGCTATCTCCGCGGCAAGATCGGCGCCGAGCGCATCGAGACCGTACGCGGGATGGGCTACCGTCTCATCGCCTGAGGCGGGCGAAGCCAGGCGAGGCGGGCGAAGACAGAGAAATGGGGCGAGGAGGAACCCGAACCTCCTCGCCCCAAGCCGGGGTGGAACCGCTCAGTGGCTGAGCGTCGCCGAACCGCTGCCACGCACGTCGACGGCCGCCGGAGGGGCGACCACGGTCGCGGCGGCGTCACCGGTGGCGCTGACGCCGGCGGTGCCCGCCGTGCCGGTCGCGCCCGCCGTGCCGGAGCCGGTCACGGAGCCCGCCGTGCCGGACACGGAGCCGCTCAGGGTGCCCGACCCGGTCGTGACGCCGGGGACCGACGGAACACCGGGAACGGCCGGAACGCCGGACGGGATGGTCGTGGGCAGTGTGGGAACGGCCGGCGCCTGGCCGGCGACCTTCGAGACCTCGCCGCGAAGCGCGGCGGCCTTCTGCTCCGCCGTGGCCGCCGCCGACTGCGCAGCGCTCTTCGCCGCGCCGGTCACGCCGTGGGCCGCGATGGCGGCGCCCGCCTGGTCCTGAACGGAGAAAGCTCCGGTGGCGGCGAAGGCGCCGGCCGTGGCGAGTCCCGCGCTGAGGATGCCTGCGGTGCTGGCGACGATGATCTTGGTGAGCGTCTTCATTTCGGTGGAGGTTACCTTTCCGTTGGCGTACGGCCAAAATTCGGCCTGTGGAAAGAGCCTGTCGGCCACCCATGAGACGAGGAGGAGACCGGGATGAGAACAGTCTCATCCGGCCTCCCGGCCTGCCTGCATCCCGGCGAAGTCGTCTGCTGCCGGTCGGACCGTCGTCAGCTCGCGACGGAGGAACGCTGCCGACGGAGCGCACCCGCGCCGATGACGACGTAGAGAGCGGCGGCCACGACGAACCCGAGCGCCATCAGGAAGGACATCCATTCGCTGCCCGTGAACATCGTGCCGACCCCCACGAGGAAGGTGAGGATGATCACGATGAACGCCCAGAGTGCGGCCGTCTGCGCGACGCCCTCGCGCCGGGCCGCCAGCCAGACCCGCACCGCCACGACGATGACCCCGATGCCGACGAGGGCGTGGAGACCGAGGATGATGCCCGCGACGACCCGGACACCGCCGTCGTTCTCTTCCGGGCTGCCGATGAGGTTCGCGCCCATCCCGAGCAGGAACTGCACCGCGAGCGTGCTGAGCGCTTCTCGGGATCGTCGCACCAGGACTGGGGATGCGTTCAGAGGTGTGGACATCGGTGTCCCCTTTCGTTCGACGGATCGCACCGTTCACGCACCATTCTGTTCGGCTGCAGCGGCGCTGTCATGCGGCGCCGAGAGTACCCGCCCGTACTCTCCGGGGAGTACGGCGCGCGCGCGGCGAGCTGACCGCGTCCGCGCCGCGCCCCGCCGCGCCCCGATGCCGTCGCGCGATGTGAGTGCTGCGGTTTGGAACGTATGCGGTTGCTCGCCGCACCGCACACGTTCCGAACCACAGCAGACATCGCCGGCGGGAGACGATCCCGGTCAGCCGCGCAGCGTCCACCTCTGCACGCTCGCACCGCTGCAGGTGGACAGCTGCATCGCGGCACTGCTGTCGGTGCGGCCGCCCGTGGTCGCCAAGCAGAGGTTCGATCCCGTGCCGACGATGGTGCCGGTGGGGTTCAGCGTCCACTTCTGGTTGTCCTGCCCGTTGCAGTCCCAGACGACGACAGCGGTGCCGTCCGTGGTGCCGCGGTTGTACGCGTCGAGGCACTTGGTGCCGTAGACACGGATCTCACCGGCCGCGGTGTAGGTCCACCGCTGGTTGACCGAGCCACTGCAGTCCCACAGGGCCGGCCGCGCGCCATTCTGGGTCGACGCCCCGGGCACATCCAGGCACTTCTGGGAGTCGACCTGCACCACGAGCGCGTTGGCCGGGGTGGTCTCCGGAGAGATGGGGAAGGCCCATCTCTGCCCGGAGGCGCCGGAGCAGGTCGAGAGCTGCGCCGGAACGCCGTTGTCGGTGCGCGCACCGGTCAGCGCCAGGCACAGCCCCGATGGGTTCCCTACGATCGTCCCGTTGGCGGCCAGGGTCCACTTCTGGTTGCCCTGCCCGTTGCAGTCCCAGACGTCGACGGCGGTGCCGTCCGTCATGCCCCGGTTGTAGGCGTCGAGGCATTTGCTGCCGTAGACGCGGATCTCACCGGCTGCGGTGTAGGTCCAGCGCTGGTTGGCGGAGCCGCTGCAATCCCAGAGCGCCGGCCGGGTGCCGTTCTGACTCGAACCGCCGGGCACATCGAGGCACTTCTGCGAATCCGCCTGGGTGAGAGCCTGATTGCGCGGCGCAGCGGCGGTGCGCACGATGGTCGCTGCGGATACGGAGGCCACGCTGCCGTCGGGGTTCACCACGTACAGCTTGTAGTCGCCCTTCGCCGGCGGCAGTGCGATGGTGGTGGCGTCTCCGGCTGCGGACGACATCGTCGGTCCCTGAGCGAACCGGGTCGTGCCGGCCGGCGCGAGCCAGAGAGCGCGAGACGCGTCGCCCACACCACGGACCGGAATCGTCGGCGTGTATTCGCTGACGACTACACTGGCGGGGAGGGCGAAGTCTGCATTCTGCGCCAGGGCGCCGAGGATGTCGCGGTACTGCGCCTCGATGCCGGAGCCCGCCGCGACTCCGTATGCCTCCAGGGGCCAGACGTCGTCCGGCGCCACGCGTACAGGGTCGACGACTCCGTTGGGGATGTTGCTGTCGAAGATCGAGTCGGTCGGGCCGAAAGTGTTGTGGATCTGCAGGTCATGCTGCCGACCCCACGTCCCCGAGTTGATCACGTAGGCGACGTTGGGGCTGACTTCCATCACGTTGTCGTTGTACGTGATGTACGCCGATCCCTCGTCGGGGTGGATGCCATAGGTGTGGCCGGGGCGGACGCCGTTCGCGTAGTTGTTGCTGATCGTGCTGCCCTGCTGGTTGCCCAGCGTGTACAGCGGCCCGGAATCGTTGAGGTACTGCATCGTGTTGCGGATCTCGTTGTACTGGATGCTGTTGTTCCGGGCGACGAGGCTCGGGTTCCCGGGAGAGTTCGACCCGCTCGTGCCGTCGAAGTTGCCCCAGCCCCAGCCCATCGAGATGCCCGCCCAGGACGTCTTGTCGATGCGGTTGTGCTCGATGGCGACGGTGTCGAGGAAATAGCCGGTGATGGCTGCCGAACCCCGGAACAGCACAGCGCTGTCGTAGATGTAGTTGTCGCGCACGGAGATGTTCGTCGGCGCGCCCTCGACGCCGGGGGCGTAATGCTCCTTGTTCGTCGACGTACCGTCGCCGATGAAGACGTGCTGCGGATCGCCGACGTTGATCGCCGATCCACCGATGTCGCTGGTCACGTTGCCGTCGATGGCCGAGTTCACGACGTCGTTGACGAACTGGATGCCGTCGGCGCCCGTGTGCTCGACCCGGTTGCGCGCGAAGGTGATCCCCGAGGCGCTGTTCACTTCGACCGCGCCCGGCTGAACCTGCACGTTGCGGTACGTGTAGTCGTGGAAATTGCCCTTCGCATACGCGAGATTCACCAGGTTGCCCTGCTGCGCCTGCTTGAATGATGAGCCGTCGATCTGCGTGAGATTCCAGTCGGAATGGGCGAAGGTGATGCCCGTGAAGGTGAGGTCGTGGACCCGGTCGGCCGTGCTGTTGCCGGCGACGGACAGGAGCGTCTCGACATTGTTCGGAGCGATCACCGACGCCGTGGACAGGTCGGTGTTCGCATCCTTGTAGACGTACAGGGTCTTCGCGGCGCGGTCGTAGAAGAACTCACCCGGGGTGTCGAGGAACTCGTACGCGTTCGAAATCGTCTGCGTGCCGGTCGCCTGGAAGTTGCCGTTGAACGCGCCTGACGCGATCGCCGCACCGGGCTCCTGGAACAGGAGCACGCGCTGGGAGCCGTCGCTGCTCGTCGTGACTTGACGGACCCCGACGACCGCCGTCGTCCACGTCGTCGCCGTCGAGATCTCGATGTCCTGCTGGTTGCGGGCGATCGCCGGGACGTCGCTCAGAGAATACGTCGAGCCGTCGCACTGGCTGCCCGACTCCCACGCCCAGGGCGCCTGCCCAGCGGTGATGTTGTATGTACCGGAGCACCCCGTCGCCTGCACCGTCTTGGACGCCATCGTGAACCGGGCGCCGTTGACGTATAGAGCGCGCAGCTTGTCGCTGCGGTCCAGAGGCGCCTTCCAGATGTTTCCGGACTGTTGCGCCCAGCCGGTGACCGGGACGCCTCCCTCCAACACGGGCACCTCGCCCGGGTACGCCGAGTAGATGACACGGTGTCCATTGCTGCCGGAGTCCTGGGTGCCGAACTGCACGGTGCTGGTGACGGGATAGCTGCCGCCTCGCAAGTACACCGTGATGTCACCACTCATGTTCACGTTCATCGTGCGCACGACGTCGCGGGCATGCTGGATGGTGGCGAACGGCGCACTGATCGATCCACTCGCCGAGTCACTGCCGTTCGGCGCGACGTAGAGGGCCGCGTCCGCCGCGGAAGCGGCCGGTGCGACCGAGGGAGCGATGGCAACACCGCCGCCGACGACCAAAGCAACCGCCAGTGTCCGTAGCGCCGTCGGACGCCACCGGGAGAGAGAACGCTCGGCATTGAGCATGGGATCTACCTTTCGGAACTCGGGCACGCCCACCACCGTGGGACGACCATTCGATTGGTATGACATCATATGTTTTGAGAACACAGCTGCACAATGATCGAGCTCGACGACCCATTCGTCCAGCGACCGATTGACCCTTCCGGTGGAAGTAGCCCCCTGGGTTACGATCCCATGCCGAGGTGGGCACCCCCCGCGACGTCGAGGCTGACGCCGGTGATGTAGCGATTCCGAGGATCCGTGAGGAACAGCGCAGCATTCGCGACCTCATCCGGCCGGGCGAATCGCTGCATCGGGAGCTGGGCCGCTCGTTCTGTTCGTGCCCGGGCGGCCGAGTCCGGTGCGTTGCCGGATGCCTCGGCGAGCTGAGCCCACATGTTCGTCTCCACCGGACCCGGCGTGATGGCATTCACCGAGATGCCGGACGGTCCCAGGATCTGAGCCATGGACCACATGATGTGGAGGACGGCGACCTTGCTCGCGTTGTACGGCAGATAGGTCCGCCGGGCCTCCTTCGCCGCGACCGACGAGAAGAGGAGGATCGTCCCCCTGATCTCGTGGTCCAGCATCGCCTGCGCGGTCTCCCGGACGACGGTGAAGGTGCCGGTCGCGTTGATCGTCATGATCCGTGCGAATTCCGCCGTACTGGTTTTCAGAGGGTCGGGGGTCTCCCCCAAGACTCCCGCCGCGTGCACCAGGGCGTCGATACGGCCGAAGCGGGCGATGATGTCGGCGATGGCGGCTGCCGTCGCTTGCTCGTCCGTCACGTCGAGGTCGTAGTAGGCGACGGCGGCCTCGGGTTTCTCCCCGCCGCGATCCGAAGCGATCACCGTCGCCCCGCTTTCCGCGTAGGCGGAGACCATCGAGCTGCCGATGCCGCCGTTCGCACCCGTGACGAAGACGATCTGGTCCTGCATGGACACGGTGCGTTCCTCTCCTGCTACTTCTTCGCGTGGCTTGACCAGAGACGTCCCGGTTGTTCCTCAACCGGCAAACCTGCGGCCGACAGGATGCGATCCAGTAGCAGTTGAGTCTTGGCCGCCTCCGCACCCGAGGTGAGCGGCTGCTGGCGATCCCGCACGCGATCCAGGAAATGGTCGACCGCTCCGGCGAAGCCGAAGGTCCGCGTCGCGGTGGCCCATCCGAACGCCTCCGCTGACATCTCCCGGACAGTCGTCTGCCCGTCACGCGTGATCGCGACGCTGTCGGGGGCTGAAATGGTCGCCGTCACGCCGTCGCCGTAGGCGTCGAGCTTCTCGCTCCAGGCGCCTGCGTTCCGAGCGGCCATCAGCACACCGGTGTTGCCGCTGTCGAAGCGGATGAGCGCACTGACCCCCTCCTCCTGCCACAGGTCATCGCCGGCGGCGTGGGCGTTCACCTCCACCGGTTCGCCTCCGCAGTACCAGCGCAGGAGGTCGACCATGTGGATGGCGTTCTCGAACGTCGCGCGGTACTCAGAGCCGGCCCGGTTCTTCTGCGCGACGCAGAAGGATGCGCCGCGCGCGCCGAATGCTTCCCGGCCGGCCTCGTAGACAGGGGCGAAGCGTCTGTTGAATCCCACCATCAGGATGCGGCCGCCCTCATCCGCTAGCTGCGCGAGGGACAGTGCGTCGTCCGCGCGGGTGGCCAGCGGCTTTTCACAGAAGACGTCGACTCCGGCTGCCAAGGCAGAACGTGTGGCCTCCACATGTTCCGAGCGCGGCGTCAGGATGAACACCGCATCGAGAGACTCCGCCTCCAGCATCGCGTCGACGGTCGAATAGGCCCGTCCGAAGCCCCACCGGCGCATCAGCGGCTGGGGGTCCGCTTTGCGGGTGACCACGGCGGTCAGCTCGACATCGTCGCGGGCCACCAGGGTCGGCAGCTGCGCGATCGTCGCGATGTTGCCGACGCCGGCCACACCGACACGGAGCGTCCGAGTGGTCACTGGGACACCACCGCGGAGAGGATCGCGCGTACCGCCCGGGCGGATTCGGCGAATCCCGTCGCAGGTTCAGGGAGATCCTGCGGGTGCCAGCGGTATTCGTACTCGAGGGTCAGCACGTCGTCGTATCCGCGGCGCGCGAGCTCGTGGATGATGTCGGCCCAGGGCACGATGCCGGTGCCGACGACACGAGAGCGGATCGCGCGTTCATCCGCCTTGACCCGGGCAGTGTCCGAAGCCCGGAAGGGAGCGTTTCGGTCCTTGAAGACGAGGTCCTTCACGTGGACGTGGCCGATCAGATCACCCTGAACGGCGAAGGCCTGAGTCCAGTCCTCGTCGTGGGTGAACGTCAGGTTGGCCTGGTCGTAGAGGACGCGCACGGCCGGTGAGTCCACTTCGCGAACCAGGCGGGCGGTGTCGGACGCGGTCTGCGTCATGGTTCCGAAGTGGTTCTCGACGCACAGCACCACGCCGGCCTGCTGCGCGTCGACCGCCAGGACGCTCAGCGCCGCGCTGAGCCGCTCCCAGTGCGCCGTGTACTCGGCAGAACCCGGCTGCCAGGCGCCGGCATAGACCCGGACGCGCGTGGCGCCCACTTCGTGAGCTGCGTCGATGCATCCGCGGAACTCGTCGACGCCGGCTTGCCAGTTCTTCGCGTCGAGGCTGTTGATGCTCGTCGTGTAGGGGGTCAGCGCGACGATGGGAAGGCCTTCATCGCGGGCGACAGCGGCTGCGTGCTGCGCCGACTTCTTGTCCGAAGGGGAGATCGCGGCGGGGTACGCGTCTTGATAGATGACTTCCGCCGCGTCCAGTCCTGCCGTCTTGAACAGGCGGATCGCTTCCTGGAGTGTCATGCCCGGCGTTCCGAGCGTGTGTCCGGCGATGATCATGAGGAGGTGGTTCTTCTTTCGATCGGGCGGTTCCAGTCCGCCGGTCCGACAAAGTTCGGGGGGCTCTGCACGCGGGAGCGGTCGACCAGCTCCATCAGGAGACCCCACGGGGTGAGGAAGTAGATCCAGCGGTTGCCCGCGACGGCGGGACTGTCCCCGGCGACCTCTTTGCGTTCGCCGAGGATGCGCACGCCGGGGACGTGCTCCAGGTGGCTGACAGCGCGGTCCACGTCCTCCACGGCGAAGCAGAGGTGATGGCCGCCTCGGTCGCTGTGCCGGGGATGCTCTGTTCGCCGGTCCATGGTCTGCCACTGGAACAGCTCGACGTTCAGGTTGGGCGGCATCCTCAGCATCGACAGTTCGAGGGCGGCATCGGAGGGCACGTCGAAGTTGACGGGCATGAAGGCCGCATCCGGGCCGCGCGTGGAGCGGTACAGCTCTTCCGCCCCGAGGACGTCGACGAAGAACGACACCGCCTCATCGAGATCCGGAACCGTGTAGGCCGCGTGGTCCACGTACTGGAGCCCGGGCATTCGCGTCGAGCTCATCGCACAGACCTCGTCGAGGAGCGGATGAGCAGTTCGGGCTGCAGGATCACGTGCTCCACCTCGCCGTTCAGGGAGGCGCGCTCGGCCAGGCTGATGGCGATCCGGCCCATTTCGGCGATCGGCTGTCGCACGGAGGTCAGCGGCGGGTTGATGTGCGCGCCGAGGGGAAGGCCGTCGTAGCCGACGACCGAGACATCATCGGGCACGGAGAGGCCGTAGGCGCCGAGTGCGCTGATGACGCCGAACGCGACCATGTCGTTCGCCGCGATCACCGCCGATGGCCGGTCGTCCATCGTCGCCAGTTCCTGTGCGGCGCGCTCTCCGGCTTCGGCGCCGATGTCGCTGTCCAGCTCGATCGGGGTCATCCCGTGCCGCGCAGTGAGCTCCTGGTAGGCGGCGCGCCGATCGGCGGCCGTGTGCGTTCCGGGGATGCCCGAGACGTAGGCGATCGAGGTGTGGCCGAGCTCCAGCAGATGGTCGAACGCGAGCTCGATCCCCTTCGCGTTGTCGACGGTCACGGTGGGCACCTGAACGTCCGACTCGATGCGGTCGATTACGACCAGGCGGTTACCGAAGCCGAACGGCTCGAATTCGGCGGGGTCGACCCGGGTCGAGGGTGCGATCACCCCGAATGGCGCGTACATCGACTGCATCGCGTGAAGGTATCCAGCGGTCGCCCCGGGATCGTTCTCGGTGACGCACAGCACCAGCTGGTAGCCGCGCTCCCTGGCGACGGCGGTCATCGTCTTCGCGAGCTCTGCGAAGAAGGGGTTGGTGATGTCCGGGACGATGAGCGGCACCAGGGTGCTGCTCTTGGTCCGAAGCGCCTGCGCGAGCGGGCTCATCGTGTAGCCCATCGATGCAGCGACCTTGAGGATGTGATCCCGGGTCTCCTGCTTCACAGCTTCGGGACGCGAGAATGCGCGTGAGACCGTGGAGCGGTGCACGCCGGCCGCGGCCGCCACTTCGTCAATGCTGTGGTTGGACACCGATACTCCCTCGTCCTGCTTTCGAATACGCATCCCAGATGATGGCCATCGTCGCTTCCAGATCACGAATCCCGGGCAGGCCCGCGAACCCAGAGGTCAGCTGGTCGGCCACCCTGCCGACGAACCGTTCGTACAGGGGGTCGCTGTCTACGTTGAACTGCGATGTCTCGGTGACACCGCCGGTGGACGTGAACGACGCGCGCCCATCCGACCATATTGTCGCCGTTCCCCCTGCGCCGATCCGCATATACGCGCAGTGGCGTTTCAGCGGTGAGGCCGGGAAGGCGTAGCCCACCTGGACGGTCGCGACTCGCCCGTCGGGGGTGGCGAGGGTGAGCGAGGCGTAGTCTTCGATCTCCCCGCCGTGCAGAGTGGCGGAGATCGCCGCTGTCACGGTGACCTCTCGAGCTCCGGAGGACTGCAGGAACAGGTCGACGAAGTGGGGCGCCAGGTTGATCATGCACCCGCCTCCGGAGCGCTCGAGCTCCACCATCCACGGGTTGCCGCTGACCAGGTACCGGTCGGGGGGTCCGGCGATGAACTGAGTGCTCTCGTAGACGGAGCTTCCCGCCTTGCCGAGCCACTGCTCCACAGGGCCGCCCCGCTGCACGAGGGGGACGGCGATCGGTACGCCGGCCGCCTCGGCGGCCTGCCGGACCTCCTCCACCTGGCCGAGCGCGATGCCCGCGGGCTTCTCGACGACGACCGGGATCCCGCGCTCGATCAGTGCCAGGCAGATCGAGCGCATCGTGTCGTGGGGCGCGAAGACGTACGCCAGCTCGATGTCGTCGTAGGCGGAGAGCAGGTCCTCCCATGAGGAGTGCAGCGTGCCACCCCACAGTCGGCTCAGGCCTTCGACCCGGGAGGTATCCGGGTCCGAGGCGCCGAGCACGTTGTGCCGATCCGCGATCGCCTGGGCGCAGAGCGGGAGGTGCCAGTGGGAGGCGCCGATGATCACTGTTCTTGCTCTGCTCATATCCGCTCTCGCACCTCTGTCAGTATCGCGTCCGCGATCTCCGTCGCTCGCAGCGCTTGCCGATACCCGACCGTCGGAGGCCCGCCTCCGGCGAACAGGAGCGCCGCTTCCGCCTGTTCGCGGAAGAGGTCGATCTCGGGGAAGTGCCGTACCGTCTCCGACCCGTAACGATCCCACTCGTGGTACGACCAGTTGGACCAGAGTCGCCGGCCCTCGTGCGCGATGGCGTCGACCTCGAGGGACCAATCGTTGCGATTGAGGCCGGTCGTGTGCTCCCACGGGTTCCAGTACGTCTCCAGCCTCAGGAGCGGCCCGTCCTCGAAGGTGAGGGTCGTTGCGGTGTAGTCGGCGACGCCCGCGCGGTGCAACTCCTCGCTGGCGTAGGTGGAGCGCACGGTCGCCTCACCGGGAAAGAGGGACGCCGCATACTCGATGGCGTGGATGCCGTTGACGACGGCGACACCGCCCTCGTCGGGCGCCGCGCGCCATGAGTCGACGGTCAGCTTGCGAGCCGCCGACCGAACGCTGACACTGATCACGTTCACGGAGGAGATCCATTCCGCCAGCCTCTGGGCGACGGGATGGTGATGCAGCGTGTACCCGACCATGAGGTTCTGGTCGACGTTCTCCACGCCGGACAACGGCTCGGCGTTCGCGAGCGAGGAGCCGACCGGCTTCTCGACCAGGACGCGCAGCCCTCGGCGCAACAGCTCAGCCGTCACGCCCGGCTGCATGCTGCTCGGCAGGGACACCACGACGAGGTCCACCTCCGACGGGTGGAGCCGACCCGCGGATTCCAGCACCGTGGCACCGACTTCACGTGCGAGCTCGGCCGTACGCGGGCTCGGGTCCACCAGAGCCACGACGCGGGCGCCGATGTCATGGAAGGCGTGTGCATGACGGCTCCCGGCCCACCCTGCGGCCCCGATGACCGCCACCCGTGTCGCCTCGGTCATCCCTTCACCCCGCCGGATGTCAGCCCCGCGATGAACCAGCGCTGGAACAGGGAGAACAGCGCGAGGACGGGAATGAATGCGACCGTGACGAAGGCTGCGAAGAGACCCCAGAAGGCGCCGTATCCCGTTTGCAGGTATTGCACGATGCCGTTCTGAACCGTCTTCATGTCTTGAGTCGTGGCGAGCACGGTGCCGACGAGGTAGTCGTTCCAGACGAACACGAAGATGAAGATGGCGATGGCGGCGATGCCGGGGCGGATGAGAGGGAGGACGATGCGCCACAGGATCTGCGGCCGCGAGCACCCGTCGATGGCCGCAGCTTCTTCGATCTCCAAAGGAATGTTCTCGATGAAGTTGCGGATGAAGAGGATGGTCTGCCCGCAGATGATCGCCGCGTAGACGACGATGAGGAACGGATACGTGTTGA
This sequence comes from Leifsonia sp. HAY1-4F, assembly GCF_056755275.1. NCBI lineage: Bacteria > Bacillati > Actinomycetota > Actinomycetes > Micrococcales > Microbacteriaceae > Leifsonia > Leifsonia sp. HAY1-4F. The sequence continues at coordinate 15,505 of NZ_JBNDHX010000032.1, read as the reverse complement.
TCAGCGCCGTCTTCACGAACATGGAGTACAGGGCGATGAAGACGACGATCGCCGGGACCATGGAGAGAACGAGGATGCCGGTCATCACGGTCTCCATGCGACGGCTGCGGTACCGGGTCGCGACGTAGGCCGCGGGGATGCAGATCGCGAGCGCGAGAACGATCGAACCGCAGGAGTAGACCAGCGAATTGAGGAAGAACCGTATGTTCGTCGGTGTGAAGATGCCGGAGTAGTTCGCGAAAGAGAACGGGTCCGGGATCCACTTCGGCGGGAACTGGATGGTGTCCGCGGGAAGCTTCAGAGAAGTCGAGAGGATCCAGGCCACAGGCGGGAGCACGACGAGGGCCGAAACGACGATGAAGAGCCATCTCGGGACGCCCCGGAGGATCGTGCCCCACCGGCTGCCGCGGCGAGCGGTCGTTGACGTGGTCACAGGGTTTCCCTCCGTCGGAAGCGCAAGGCGATCAGCGTGAGGACGACGTTGATGGCGAACAGGAGTATGGCTGTCGCGGAAGCCCCGGACAGGTTGTACTGCTGGAAGACCTGGTTGAAGACGCGCATCGAGAGCGTCTCCGTCGCCCGGAGCGGACCCCCGCGGGTGGTCACGAGGATGATCGTGACCATCTGCACGTAGAGCATGAGGAGCACGACCACCACCGAGACGATCGTGTTCCGCAGATAGGGCAGGGTGACGTTGACGAAGCTGCGCCAGATGCCACCGCCGTCGACCCGGAGGCTTTCGTAGAGCTCCTTGGGCACGGTCTGAAGCGCACCGAGGAAGAGCAGCATGGCCTGCGGATACGACCACCATGCCGTGATCAGCGTCACGGCGACCAAAGCGCCTCCCGTCGTCGAGAAGACGTCGGACGGGCCGAATCCGAGAGCTTCGGTGATGGCGCTTCCCGGTCCGTAGTTCGGGTTGAGGAACCAGACCCACATCGTTCCGGCTGTCGCCTGGGACAAGAGCCATGGCAGGAGGAACAGGCTGCGGACAGTGCGCTTGAACCGGTGCAGATTGTTCAGGACGATCGCTGACAACAGGCCGGCGGGCAGCGCGATCACGATCGCGCCGAGCGAGAAGACGACGGTGATTCCGATGCTGTTCGCCAGGTTGGGGTCGGAGAAGAGCGAGGCGAAGGAGTCGAGGCCGCTGAACTTTCCGATCTGGTAATAGGTCGTCTCGTGGAGGGCAGTCCACGCCGTGTAGAAGAGAGGCCCGACGAAAACGAAGAGGAAGACGACGCAAACGGGAGTGACATACAGCCACAGCGTGCGGTCTCTCCGCCGTCGTCGGCCGGCCGGCTCTCGAGGTCGGGGAGGCTGCTGAACGGAACTGCGCGACGAGAGGCTCGTCGTTGACATGGTGTCCTGCTTTCCTCGGGGGAGCCGGCCGCCGCCGGCTCCCCGAGTTGGTCGGGCCGGAAGAGCTACTTGCTGTTTCCGGCGTCTTGCGCGGACTTGATGAACTCGGTGCCGGACGTGCCCTTCAGGATCAACGCCTGCCCTGCATTGGCCAGACCGGTGGCCAACGTGTTCCAGTTATCGGGATAGTTGCGCGGCTTGCTGTTGCTCTTGACGTACGCAGAGATGTCGTTGATGGTCTTCGCCGCCGGGGTGGAGAAGAACGACTGCTTGTAGGTCGAGGCACGAGGAGGCACTTCACCGCCGGTGGCCATGACCGCGCCGGCCTTCGGGCCCGTCATGTACTGGATGAACTTCCACGCGGCATCGGCATGTTTGCTGCCGGCACCGATGCCGAGGGTCCATCCGAAGGTGGTCCCCGTCGTGCCACCGCTGGAGGCTGTGGGAAGCGAGGTCGACTTCACGTCGGGCGCGGTCTTGCCGAACGTCACGATCCGCTCCGTACCGAGCACCGCCATCGCGACGGTCCCATTGGCGAGCCCATCGGCGACCGAACTGTACGTGTCGGAGACGACATTCTTACCGAGAGCCTTCGCATCCCGGAGGTCGGCAAGGAACGTGCCGAACGCATCGCCCTTGGACGTGGCGAAGTCGTATTTCCCGTCCTTTTGAAGCTGCTGACCGATCTGGTTCATGAAGCAATCGAAGAAGGTGCCGATGACGGCCGAGTTGTCGGTGTCCGAGAATCCGGTTCCGAACCCGGTGAACCCGGCGGCGGCGGCCTTCTTGGCGACATCGACGACCTGGTCGTACGTCGTCGGAACCGTGGCCCCGATCTGACTCAGGATCTTCTGGTTGTAGTACAGGGTGCAGGTGCGGTACTCATACGGCTCCGCCACCTGCTTCCCGTCCGGCCCCGCCAGATTGCCGGTGGGATGCAGCCAGTCGGTGATCTTCGAGGCGTCGGCGGGCAGCGGCGAGTACGCACCAGCAGCAGCCATCTGAGGAACCACGGGCGAGAACATCTTGAACACGTCGGGCGCAGTGCCCGCCGCCGCAGCCTGCGGCAGCCGAGAAAGCATGTCACCCAGCGACACCACCGAAAGGTTGATCTTGATGTCGGGATTCGCCTTCTCGAAGTCGGCGATGTTCTCCTTCAACGCGGCAGCGCGCGGGTTGTCCTGAGTGGGATCGATGAAGTCCCAGTACGAGAGCGTCACCGGTCCTTTCGATTCGGCAGGCGAGGATGTGGGGGAGCATCCCGCGAGCACCATTGCTGCAGTCGCGGCAGCCGCGACGGCAAAGCCCCATCGCTTTCGATACATAATCTCTCCAATGAGATCGGTTGCTGAGATCGGTTGCAGCCACGCTAGGGTCATGCAGATCGAATGTCAACCCTCTGGTACGACTAAATGAGATCGGTTGCTGAGATCGGTTGCATTTTCCCTTCTGCGCGTGTTTACTGGTCGCGTGTTCCACAAACTCGACACCCTGACGACCATCCGCGATTCCGGCGCCGTGCTCATCGTCCGCCTGGACGATGCGGAGGAAGCCTTCGACGTGGCCTCGGCCGCCGTCGACGGCGGGATCCGCGCACTGGAGATCACGCTGTCGATCCCGGGCGCGCTGCAAGTGATCGAGCGGCTGACCGAACGTTTCGCCGGCCGAGGCGTCACGATCGGCGCCGGCACGGTCCTCGACGGCTACGCCGCGTGGTCGAGCATCCAGTCCGGCGCACAGTTCCTCGTGAGCCCCAACCTGAACCCGGAGATGATCCGCGTCGCCAATCGCTATCAGGTGGCCACGATCAGCGGGGCGTACACACCGACCGAGATCCTGAACACTGCCGAAGCCGGAGCGGACCTGGTGAAACTCTTCCCGACCGAGGCCGGCGGAATCCCCTATGCCAAGGCGGTCCTCGCTCCACTTGCTCACATCCCGCTCGTTCCGGCCGGGGGCGTGACCACGGCGAACGTCGGTGAATGGTTCGACGCCGGCGTCGTCGCTGTCGGCGTCGGCAGCGCGATCACGAAGGCCGCCCGGAGCGACGGTGACGTGAAGCGCGTCACGAAGGCTGCAGAGGACTTCGTCGCCGCGATCGAGCGGGCCCGCAGTCCACGATGAGCTCCGCCACGCGGCCCGCCGCATACATCACTCTCGGAGGGGCCGGGTCCGGCAAATCGACGGTGGCCCGCCACATCAGCGAGCACACGGGCGCTCTGTACCTGGACAAGGATGTCCTGGCGGGCCCGCTGGTCGGCGTCGCGCTCGAGGCGCTCGGCGAGAACGCCTCCGACCGGGAATCGAACGACGTCTACCTCCGCCGGGTCATGCCGCTCGAATACGAGACGCTGTTCGCGGTCGCCGGCCAGAATCTGAGCCTCGGCCACTCCGTGGTCCTGGATGCCCCGTTCGTCGCCTACCTCTCGGACCCCGACTACCTCCGCACCGCCATGGCGGGAGCTCTCTGGCCGGAGGTGCCCGTCCGTGTCATCCAGGTCGTCGCCTCGCCGCAGACCGTCAAGCGACGTCTCATCGAGCGGGCCAGCGCTCGCGATCGCATCAAACTCGACGACTGGGACGCCTACTGGCAAGCGTTCGGATCGCTGAAATGCTCGTGGGAAGGCGTCGAGCGCGTTCAGGTCGCCAACGACACGGACGACGACTTCTCAGAGGTCGACGCCCTTCTCGGTTCCCTTCAGGCTTGACCCGCCTCAGCTGGACGACCTCACGAGCGCTACGTACTGCTGCACGCGCTCGAAGAGGGCTTCGTCATACGGTCCCCAGACGGGTTGCGGGGTGTCCGGGCCGGCGTAAGGCTCATCGCGGTAGTGCCGCTGGTACTCGGCCATCTTCGCTTCGAGCTGCCGGCGGACGTCGGCGTAGCGGGGGTCGTCGGCTACGTTGCGGACCTCGGTCGGATCGCTTTCGAGGTCGTACAACTCCCATTCCGGCTGCATGATGCGGTCGGATGCGCCAGGAACCCCCATGCCCGCGCCGTAGTAGTAGATGAGTTTGAACCGGTCGGTGCGGATGCCGTAGTGCGCGGGAGCGGCGTGGATCGGGTCGTCGTGCTCCCAGTAGCGGTAGTACATGGCGTCCGGCCAGTCCGCGAGCTGCTCGCCGCGGAGGAGGGGGAGGAAGCTGCGTCCCTGTGAGGTGGAGAGTTCCGACGGGTCGATGCCGCAGGCGTCCAGGAACGTGGCGGCGAAGTCCACGTTGGTGATGATTGCCTCGCACCGGCTTCCCGGTTCGATCCTCTGGGGCCAGCGCACGAGCATGGGCATCTGCAGCGACTGGTCGAACATGAGCCGCTTGTCGAACCAGCCGTGATCGCCCAGGAAGAACCCCTGGTCGGACGTGTAGACGATCAGCGTGTTCTCCGCCTGCCCGGTCTCTTCGAGGTGATCCAGCAGGCGGCCGACGTTGTCGTCGATGGACTGGATGCACTGGAGGTAGTCGCGCATGTAGATCTGGTACTTCCAGCTCATCCGGGCAGCGCGGTTCTCGGGTCCGCGGAGGTGCTCAGGGACCTCCGTCTTCAGGTCGTCGGCGCCCATGTCGTCAGAGATCGTCATCCGGACGCCGCGGACCGCCTTGCTTCGCGTCGCGTAGTCGTCGAAGAACGTCGCCGGCTCGGGGATGCTCCCGTCGGCGTAGAGGTGCTTGTGCTTCTCGTCGGGGATCCAGGGGCGATGCGGGGCCTTGTGGTGCACCATCACGCAGAACGGCTCGTCCCGGTCGAGGCTGTCGATCCAATCGATCGACAGGTCGGTGACGATGTCCGTCGCATATCCCGGCACCGTGTGCGCACCGTCCGCGTCGATCATCTCCGGGTCCACGTAGTCGCCCTGGCCGGGGAAGATCTTCCAGGCGTCGAAGCTCCTCGGCACGGAGTCGCCGTGCTCGCCGAGGTGCCACTTGCCGAACATCGCCGTCTTGTAGCCGTTGCGGTGCAGGACATCGATGAACGTGGGTACGCGATAGTCGAGCTCGGTCCAGATCGACGAGACACCGTTGACATGGCTGTACGTTCCGGTGAGGATCGTCGCCCGAGACGGGCTGCAGATCGAGTTGGTGCAGTACACCGCGTCCATCCGCATCCCCTCGTCGGCGATCCGGTCCAGATTCGGCGTTCGGTTGACCCGGCTGCCGTACGCCGAGATGGCGTGCGCCGCGTGGTCGTCGGACATGATGAAGATGATGTTCGGTCGAGTCATCGAGATTCCTCTTGAGTTCGTGGATGCGGATGTCACAGGGTGACGGTGTGGGCCGGGGCGGCCTCGACCAGGAGTTCCGTGCTCGGCTCGTATCCGAGCCGCCACGCCTTGACGCGGACCGGCGCATCGACGGCTACCGGTCCGGAGTACGGACGCCACCGCCGGGGGTCGGACGACGACGATCCGAAGGCGCCCGCGGTTCCCTCCACCGATCGCTGCTCAGTGGGAGCCTCCGTCGTCCAGCCGAGGATGACTCCGGGCGTACTCGATCGGATCGTCAGGAGACCGTTCTCGATGGCGGCGGTCGGTTCTGGCGTGCGTCTGCGGCGGCCGTCCGGGCGCCACTCCTCCTCGAGCTGCTCCTCCGGCATGCGTCCGAGGTCGCCGAACCGGTCGATCCAGCCGGCGAGCGCCGCGCGCAGCCGGGCGAGATCGTCCGCGTAGGCCGGGTCGGTCGCGAGATTCGCGGTCTCATGGGGGTCGTCGAGGATGTCGTAGAGCTCCTCAGCAGGCTTCGACTGCGCGACGACCGAGCGTTGGAGCCGATCCAGCGCAGAGGGGCGTTCGCCGCGTGCGCGCTGCTGTGCTTCGGCCGCAGCGAGGAGACGGTACGCCTCCCAGGTCGGGAACCGGTCCGGGTAATCCGTATGGATCATGGCGGGCTTATCGGGGAAGTCGTTGCGGATGTACCGGAATCGGGCATCCCGGACCGTGCGCGAACGGTCCTCCGCTTCACCCTGTCGATCGCGGCCTCCGTAGGTGTACGCGTTCGGCTCCGCGACGACCGCGCCGTCCGGGGTGAGCAGCGGAACGCCGTGCATCCCTCCGGGGATCTCGACGCCGGCCAGGCCCAGCATCGTGGGCGCGAGGTCCATCGTGTGGACGAGACCGGTTGCGGCAACGCCCGCAGGAAGCCGTCCGGCCCAGCTGACGATCAGCGGCTCACGCAGTCCCGACTCGTTCGGCCAGCGTTTGGCCCGGGGCATGCCTTTGCCGTGGTCGCTCCAGAACACGACGATCGTGTCCTCGAGCAGACCGTCCTCCTCGAGTTCCGCGAGGATGTCTCCGACCCACTGATCCATCGCGGTGATCAGGTCGGCGTACCGGGCCCAAGCGGTCCGGAAGGCGGGTTCGTCCGGGTAGTAGGGCGGGAGGGGCGCCGCTGCCGGATCATGACGTGCGCTCTCCGGAACGCGACGGGTCGCCGCCGCGAAGGCCTCGTCGTCCAGGTAGAGCTGCGACTCGTGCGTGGCCATCCCGTGGAACGCGGCGAAGAACGGTGTCGACTCGTCCGGTCTGTTCCTCCAATGGGCGGTGGGGCTGCACTCATCGAACACGATGTCGGGCAGCTCCAGCTGGAAATCGGTGAACCAGTTGTTCGTGCAGTAGTAGCCCTCCTGACGCAACACCTCCGGCAGAAGTCTCACCGTCTCCGGCGGCACGGCTTTGGATCGCATGTGCATCGTCCCGATCGCAGTGGGATAGCAGCCGGTGATGATCGCCGAACGCGACGGAGCGCAGATCGGCGCCGCGGCGAAGGCGTTGTCGAACCGGACGCCCCGCGCCGCCAGCGCATCCAGATGGGGCGTCACGGCGTACTCCGCCCCCGGCCACACGCCTGCATAGCAGCCCAGGTCCGGGTTGATGTCGTGGGTGCTGATCCAGACGATGTTCGGCCGGCCGACGTGGTCCCCGGTCACGAGACGGCGCTCGCTGCGGTGGCCTGCGCGAGCTCCTCCGCGATGGCGACCAGACTGGCCGCATCGACGGTGCCGGCTTTCGCCATGCCCAGGACGGTGGCCCACGGCGTGGAGGCGACGAGCTCGGTCGTTCCCAGCCACGGGAGGTGACGATCCAGCACCGACCGCGTTGCGTCGTCGGCGAGGAGGGAATGGACCGGTGTCTGGAGCAGCGGAAGAGCAGGAAGCGACGCCATGTCCGGGAGCGGAGCCGCGACGGCCCTGGCCCGGTCGGCGTCTCGTCGCGCGGACAGGTGGCGAGCGTCGGCCGGGCCCTCGACGGGCAGGCCGAGGCGTGCGAACACGCTGCCCGGGGCGTCGTTCTTCCGCAGGAGCTCGAGCAACAGGGCGATCATCCGCAGTTCGACGGTGTCGTCGACGATGGGCGTCGTCTGACCGGGGTCGGTCTCCAGATCCCACAGCAGTGTGCCGTGCTGCCAGGAGTTGATGCGGAACGTCCCCACGGCGTCGATTCGCATCGTCCTCAGGCCCTTGGTGAAGTCGAACGGCGCTGCCGGCTCCCAGTCGAGCAGTTCGTCGACGGCGAACCTGCTGCGCATGTGCGTGGGCATGAGCGTGTAGTCCTCGATGGGGCCGTTCGCGGCATCCGCGCTCGCACGCATATAGACGTAACGGCCGTCGGTGACGTTCACATGACCGCCGTGGATGCCGAAGAGCGCACCGCTCTTCCCCTCGGCCACCGCGAGATCCTGGCCCAGCATGTCGGGCGCTGGGTCGAGTCCGAAGAATTTCAGGACGGTCGGTGGGATGTCGATGGTCTGGGCCAGTTCGCCGCGACGCGTGTCCGCGTCCTGGAACCGGGGGTCCCACAGGAACATCGGCAGATGCACGAGCTCGTTAAACCAGGGCTGGACCGACTTGGCCCACCATCCGTGCTCGCCCAGCAGGAAGCCGTGGTCCGTGTTGACGATGAGCATCGTGTCCGACCACATGTCGTGTTCGTCCATGTAGTCGAGCACCCGGCCGAGGGAGAAGTCGCACATCGAGACCAGCGCCGCGTATTGCGTGCGTGCGTGCTCGACCTGGTCCTCGGGTTCGACGACCTTCGCGTAGTCGGGCCAGTCGAACTCCGGGCCCTCGTACGTGTCGGGGTACAGCTCGCGATACTTCTGGTGGACGAAGAACGGCTCGTGCGGGTCGAAGAGCTCGATCTGCAGCAGCCAGCGATCCGCTCCGACGTTCGTCTCCAGGAACTCGATCCCGGCGTCAACGGTGCGGGTCTGGGTGTGCTCGGCCTCCGTCGCCATGTAGCGGCGGTTCACGGCGTCCTGTGTCCTCAGCGTGGCCGGGAATCGCACGCCGCGGAGGGCGTCCGCATCGCCCTTCCAGTTGTCGCCCTCCTGGCCGCGGAAGAACTCCCACGTGTTGTAACGGGTGTGGTACGTGCCGCCTCCGTCCTCCCAGTAGTGCTGATGATCGGAGACGAGGTGGGTATGAACGCCCGCGTTCTTCAGCATCTCGGGCATCGAGTCGTCGAAGGGCTCGAGCGGGCCCCAGCTGCGGTGCAGGAAGTTGTGCCGGCCGGTGTGCAGTTCGCGGCGGGCGGGCATACAGGGCATCGAACCCGCATAGAAGTTGTCGAACGTGGTCGCCTTGCGCGCCAGTCGCGCGAAGTTCGGCGCGTCGACGAAGGTGTCGGCGTACGGCGGCAGCATGTGCCGGTTCAGGCTGTCGAACATCAGGATGATGGCGCGCATGATGGAGTTCCTTGTCGAAAAGATCAGACGGCGGCGACGGCGACCGTGCTGGTCGACTCGCGGTTCTGGTTGGCGAGAAGTTCGTGGCGTTCCGTTCGGCGTTTGGCCTGGAGCACGGGGTCGGGAACAGGCGCCGCGAGGAAGAGCCGCTGCGTGTACGGGTGTTCGGGGCGCGTCGTCACCTGTTCGGCTTCTCCCCATTCGACGATCTCGCCGTGGTACATCACCGCGACGCGGTGACTGAGATGCCGGACCACAGCGAGGTCGTGCGAGACGAACAGATACGCGACACCGGTCCGCTGCTGGATCTCCTTGAACAGTTCGAGCACTCGGGCCTGGGTCGAGAGGTCCAATGCGGAGACCGGCTCATCGCAGACGATCAGCTTCGGCTGGAGCGCCAGCGCCCGTGCGATCGCGACGCGTTGCCGCTGGCCGCCGCTGAACTCGCGGGGCAGCCGTTCGCCGGCATTGCTCGGCAGCCTGACCTCGTCCAGGAGCCCGCGCACTCGAGCACGCGCATCTTTCACAGACAGGTTTCTGACGGTCAGCGGCTCCATGAGGATCTGCTCGATGGTCATGGACGGGTTGAGCGACGTGTACGGGTCCTGGAAGACGACCTGGATCTCCTGGGCCAGCCCCCGCCGGGCCTTCTGCGACAGCGTGGCCAGGTCGCGGCCGTCGTAGCTGATGGAACCCCCGGTGACCGGCGCCAGGCCGAGGACGGCGCGGCCCAACGTGGTCTTCCCGGAGCCCGACTCGCCCACGAGGCCGACGGTCTCGCCGGCCGCGATGTCCAAGGACACGCCCTTCAGGGCTCGGAACGGCTTCTTCCCGAAGCCTTTCGCGGGGTACTCAACGACGACATCCCGAATGTCGACAAGGGTCTCGCTCATCGCAGGGCTCCATTCGTGTCGGCAGTTTCGATGTCGGCAGCAACCGAACCGGCTCCCTCGCTCTCGTCGAGGACCGCATCGAACAGGGACTGCGTGTACGGGTGCTGGGGGCGTGCGAAGAGCTCGAGCACGGGGCCGGTCTCGACGATCCGGCCCGATCGCATCACGGACACGGTGTCGCAGAGGTCGGCGACGACCCCGAAGTTGTGCGTCACGAGGATCATCCCCATGTTCAGTTCGCTCTGCAGGCTGCGGAGAAGGTCGAGCACATCCGCCTGGACCGTCACATCGAGCGCGGTGGTCGGTTCGTCCGCGATCAGCAGATCGGGGTCGCACGAGACCGCGCCGGCGATCAGGACGCGCTGGGCCATACCGCCGGAGATCTCATGCGGGTAAGCGTTGAAGGTGCGTTCCGGGTTGGGGATGCCGACTCGTCGGAGCAGTTCGAGCGCACGCGCCTTGGCAGCGGACTTGCTGAGCTTGAGCTTCACTCTCATCGGCTCGACCAGTTGGCTCCCCACGGTGAAGGACGCGTCGAGGTTCGACATCGGCTCCTGAGGGATGTAAGCGATCTTGAGCCCGCGCAGGGCCCGCATCTGCGCTTCGGTCTTCCCAGCGAGATCCTGTCCCTCGAAGGTGATCGAGCCACCCACGATGCGGCCGCCGTCCGGAAGCAGCCGGAGCACCGACCAGGCGGTCTGCGTCTTGCCGGATCCGGATTCGCCGATCAGACCGTGCACCTCGCCGCGCCGGACGGTCAGCGAGACGTCCTCGACCACGGTCGTGATCGAGCCGTCGTCTTGTCCATATCCGACCGCGAGCTGGTCGACCGCGAGAAGCACCTCCGCGCCGTCGAATCGGTGATCGCCACCGTGGGAGACGATGGGCTCGCGTTCGATCGGGGGAATGGATGCCGGCTTGTCCCGGCGTGTGCGACGACGCTTTCTCCCGCTCTGCTCGAGGGTGTCGCGGAGCGCGTTGGCGAGCAGGACGAGGGACACGCACGTGAGACCGATCGCGAGGCTCGGCCAGAGCATCAGCACGGGGTCCGTGTAGATGTTCGAGAAGCCTTCGTTGAGCATGGACCCCCACGTCGGGATCGACAGATCGCCCAGACCGAGGAAGTCGAGTCCGGCTTGGATCGAGATGGCGACGCCGGCGACGAAGGATGCCTGCACGAGCGCGGGCCCGCGGACGACCGTCAGGATATGGCGGGAGATGATCCGGCCATCCGTCAGCCCGGAGACGCGGGCGGCATCCACGTACAGTTCGTCTCTGACCGCCGTCACCGTCGAGTAGACGAGCCGGTAGAACGCCGGCGACAGGAGCACTCCGAAGATCGCCATGGACGTCCACAGCGACGGGCCGAGCACCGCGCGCGCTGCAAGGAGGACGACGATTCCGGGGAGCGCCTGCAGAATCCCGACGACCCAGGAGGACAGTCCCTCGAACCACCGGCCGTAGTACCCGGCGATGAGGCCGCCGGTCACACCGATGAGGGCAGCCACGATCAGCGCCAGAGCCGCTCCGGCGATGCTGAAGCGCGTCGCGAACAGCAGACGCGAGAGCACGTCCCGCCCGGCGCTGTCGGTGCCCAGTGGATGGGTGGCGCTGAGAGGCCCGAGCACGTCCGCCGCAGAGGCTGCGTTCGGGTCGTGCGGGGCGAGGTAGGGCCCGAACACGGCGATCAGCACGATGAAGAGGAGGAACGACAACGACGCCACGGCGATCGGCTTCTTCAGCAGACGGCGAAGCAGCGATCGCGAGGACCGAGTCACCGCCGCCTGGATCTCGTCGGTGAGATCGCCGGCTAGAGGGTCGATCATGAGAGACGCACCTTCGGATTGAGCCAACCTTGGGCGAGGTCGACGACGAGGTTGAGGAGGACGACCAGGATCGCCGTCGCGACCACCAGGCCCATCACCAGCGGAATGTCCCCCTGGGACGTCGCGGTCACCGCCACCTGGCCGATACCGGGAATGGCGAAGATCTGCTCGATGATGACGACTCCGCCGAGCAATCCGACGAAGTGGACGCCGAGGACTGCCAGACCGGGGCCTGCGGCATTCCGGAGGACGTGCTTGAGCACGACGGAACGGCTGGACAGTCCGCGGCTCTTCAAGGTGCGCACGTAGTCCTGGCGGAGCGAATCCAGCATGGACCCGCGAATCTGTTGCGTCACTCCCGCGATACCACCCAGGGAGAGCGCGATGACCGGGAGGATGATCGAGCTGATCCACCCCTGCGGCGACGTGGTGAACTGCACGTATCCGGTCGGGGCGACCCAGCCCAGGTCGATGGCGAACACGACCACGAGACCGAGGGCGATGAGGAACCCGGGAATAGCGGTTCCCACGAGCGAGACCACTTGGACGACGGTGTCGACCCAGCCGCCTCGTGTTGCCGCGAGGACTCCGAGAACGACCGAGACGATCGCGATGAGGATCGTCGCTCCGAGCACCAGCGACAAGGTCACGGCCAGCCGGCTCACGATGGCGTCGCTGACCGGCTGACTGGTGAACCAGGACGCGCCGAAGTCGCCGTGGAAGACACCGGAGACCCAGGATCCGAACTGGGAGATGAGCGGCTGGTCGAGGCCGAGTTCGTGCGACTTCTGGGCGACGGTCTGCGCCGAGGCGTCCTCCCCGAGAAGCCGCCGTGCGATGTTCCCGCCGCCCGCGTAGAGCAGGAGGAAGGCGATCACCGAGATCGCGACCACGAGGATGACGCCGGAGACGATTCGCCGGGCGATGAAACTGAGCATGGTGGGAGTCCTTCGAACGATCGGGGTGGGAGTCACCCCCACCCCGAGACCGTCACTTCTTCGGAACGAAGTTCCAGAGGTACGGGTATGCGTTACCCGTCTGGGTCTGCACAGACGTCGTCGGGTCCGTCGCGTAGGTCTGCTGGGGCCGGTACCAGGGAGCGAACCACGCCTGCTGGACGATGTACGTGTTCAGCTTCTTGGCCGCATCCGCCGCCTCGGCCTTCGTGCCGGACTGGATCGTCTTGGCCAGCGCGCTCACCGTGGCGTCTTTGGTGGGGAAGGGGTTCCAGCCGGCGGTCGGAAGCACGTCCAGAGTCAAGGTCTCCCAGGTCGTCGGCGCCGCCTTCAGCTGCATCACGGTGCTTCCGTACTTCGCCGCGAGCAGGTCGCCGAGGAAACTGGTCGGCGCCACGTTGACCTCGTTGACCTTGATCCCGATATCACCGAGGTACTGCTTCGTAAGCGCGTAGGTCGCCGGAGTGAAGCCGGATGACGTGGGCATGGTGAGGGTGATCTGGCCGCCCGAGTAGCCCGCCTCTTTCAGCAGCGCCTTGGCCTTCTTCGGGTCGTACGAGTAGTAGCTGTCCATCGCCTTGTCGTAACCCGACGAGTCGGGCGAGAAGATCGACGACGTGACCGCCCCGTAGCCCTGCCCGACCGCCTTCAGCATGGCTTTCCGGTCGAACGCGTAGTTGATGGCCTGCCGGACCTTGACGTTCCCCAGCGCCGGTGCGATCGCCCCGCCCCGGTCGAAGAGCAGCAGCCCGAAGAAGTTCAGCTGCTGGCCATTGGCGGTGAAACCCGCGCCCTTGATCTGCGGGATGGTGGAGTTGTCGGTGAGCGGGGCGCCATTGATCTGGTGGCCCTTGACGGCATTCAGGATCGCTGTGGGAGTCGAGTACACGTTCATCACGAGCTTCGCGTAGTGCTGCTGCTGAGGCGCCCAGTACTTCGGGTTCTTCGTGAACACGTAGGTCGATCCCACGACGGTCGCCTTCTTGTCGAGCACGTACGGACCTGATCCGACCGGTGTCGTCTTCTCGCCAGGAGTGCCGAACGCGGCCGGGCTCTCCTCCAGCCCCGGGTTCTGGGTGAGGAACGACAGCAGCGACGGGTTCGGGGCGCTGAGCGTCAGCCGCAGCGTGGTCGGGTCCACCGCTTCGGCATCCGCCAGTGTCGCCAGATACGCCTTCTGCGGCGAGGTACCGTCCCGGAACCGCAGGAGGTTCTTCGCCGCTGCTGAAGCGTCGAACTTGGTGCCGTCTGTGAAGGTCACGTCATTGCGGAGCTTCATGGTGAGAACCGTGTTGTCGGCGTTGTAGGACCACTTCGTCGCCAGCCACGGCTTCACCGTTCCGTCGGGATCCGCGTGGAGGAGGGTGTCGTAAACCGCCTGGAGGTAAGGCGACTCGTTGGCCCAGGCCGAGTTGTTGACGGCGAAGGTCGTGGAAGCCACGATCGTCCCGATAGTGAGGGTCCCGTCGGCGGCCGCTGACGGCGAGCCCGCGCGGGAGGCTGCGGGCGTGCAGCCGGATAGTGCGATCGCAGCGACCGCGGTCGCGGCTGCTGCTGCGATCAGTCGCTTCCTGAAGTTGAACATCTTTGTCTCTTCCGGTGCCATGCGGTCCTCCGTGGACCGACCTTCCGGCGAAGCTAGCAGCTTTTGGGTCGGTATTCAACAAGTTGAGTAGAAAAAGTCAATTTGTGGAATACTTGGTCTGGGGGGGCGGGGTGTACCTTTCACGCCGTCGGCCCCCGTACGACACGCAAAGGAACCACGATGAAGTTGGAACATCTCCTCCTCGGCATCCTCTTGGTGCGCCCGCGGACCGGCTACGAGTTGGCCCGCTACATGGACATGGAGGGCGTGTTCATGCGTCCCCGCACACAGATGAGCCAGGTCTACCGCTCGCTTTCGCAGATGGCGGAGCGCGGCTGGGTGACGTTCACGGTGAGCACCCGCCCCGGCGCGCACGACGCCAAGATCTACGAGGCGACATCACTCGGGCGCGAGGTGTTCATGAAATGGCTGACCACGCCGTTCGAGCCCACGGTGGAGTCCGTCAATTACGAGTTCCGCGCCCGGCTCTTCTTCTCGGGGTTCCTCGACGAGGAGGCCGTCATCGAGCTCCTGACAACCGAGATCGACTCGCGCAAGCGGCAGATCGCCAAGTACCGCTTCCGGGACCGCACGATCGAGGCGGCCCCCGACTCGGGCTTCGACGTCGACCTCGCGACGACGATCGAGGACTTCCAGCACGAGACGGGGGCGGCCGCGATGGACACGATGGTCGATCGCCTCATCGAGATGCGCGACATGATCCGCAAGCGGCAGCGCGAGCTGCAGCCCGTCGGCCACGCGGTCGGCAACTGACATGGCCGGCGACGCTCACCGCATCCCCCAGGCCCGCATACCCGCCGGCGCGTTCGTCATGGGCGACCGCACCGGAGATGGACGCGCCGCGGATGGCGAGCGGCCCCTGCACGAGGTGGGGCTGACGGCATTCGAGATCGACGTCCACACCGTGACGAACAGCGACTTCGCCCGGTTCGTGGACGCCACGGGATATCGCACGGAGTCCGAAGTCTTCGGATACTCGGCCGTGTTCCATCTCGCGTTCGCCGGCGATGACTCGGAGATCCTCGGCCGGCCGCCGCAGACGCCCTGGTGGCTCGGCGTCGCAGGGGCGGATTGGCGTCATCCGAACGGACGGCAGTCCTCACTGGACGATCTGGAGGATCATCCGGTCGTGCAGGTCAGCTGGAACGATGCACAGGCCTATTGCGCCTGGGCCGGTCGCCGACT